>JAXDAO010000109.1:0-5602 GCA_034679745.1 Bathyarchaeia archaeon | reverse complement strand
GCCGTTTGTTTTTGTGAGTGCAAGAAATAAGCGGCATGAGCGTCGGGTGAGGGCTCATCAGCTGATGGATGATTCAGTTAGTCCAGATAAGAGGAAGTACCTGGAGATTTTGTATGATTCTTCAGCCAATTTGCTTAGTTTTGCAGGTTTTACGGCTAAAACTGTTTATGAGGCGGTTTCGGGGCAGAGCCAAAACAGTCTTTTGGGGTACTGCAAAAAAGATGATTCTTGATGGTAGGATTTAGTAATGTGGAGTCACCGGAAGAGTTCAAGATTAAGCTTAACTCTTTAATTAAAAACAAAACAAGATAACCAAATTGCCTAGAGGCGAAGGGACCGGTTAAACCTGCAAGGGTATTGGTTTCAATAAAGTGGGTTTGCTGGTGCTCTTGCAATAAACAACATAATTATCATGGGGATTTACCAGCATTCTTAATTACATTTGAACCTGTGGGGGGTCGCCAAGTTTTGATAAATGCGATAAAGCAGGTCGCTAGTTGCGCTATGCCAATGTTCTTTCCAGAAGCGACAGGTCCATACATACTTATCTTGTTAATTACTTTCCGACATAATACTTAAAGGTCTAAAGCAACCAAAGAGTTGAACGATACAGAATGACGAAAATGAAACTTACAGTTGCTATATTAATAGTAATACTGATTGCTTCGATAGCATTCAGTATTTTCCAATGGAATACCAACATCTCACTAACAAACCAAAACAAAAAAGAAGCCATGGCTGCCTTGTTAATCAAAGATGCATCCAACATAAATTCTGAACTACTAAAACTTGACGGACTTATGTCAAATGCATGCAGGCAACTATCCTTAACTGGCTTAACTGGCATTGAAGCAGAAAATATCTTAAGTAATTTGTACACCGAAAATTCAAACACAATTCTTAACGCTGCAACAGCAGACAAAAACAGTATCCTACTAGCTATTCAACCCAGCAACTATAGCAGTGCAATCGGTAAAGACGTAATTAACCAAGAACAAAATATTGAAATGCACCAAACAATGCAACCAGCAGTCAGTAACCTAATCACAATAGTAGAAGGGCTCCCAGCCGTAGTTATGGTAAGGCCAGTTTTCGATAAGAACAGCCAATTCATAGGTGCACTAAGCATTGTCTTCCAACCATATGATCTCATCCGACCAATCGTTGAAGACTCAATTCAAGGCATCCATACAATCTACGCTCTACAAAGAAATGGTACGCTAATTTATGATGATAGCCCTGAGCAAGGCAAAAATATCTTCACTGACCAAGAATACCAAGGTTATCCTGAACTACAAACCTTCATTCACCAAGTTGTTGATTCACAATCAGGTTATGGCAAATACAGCTACTACGATGATCTCGCCCCTTCACGACCATTAGTTAACAAGGAAGCTTACTGGATGACTATCGGCATACACAACACAGATTGGCGTCTAGTAATAGCCCGAACGCTCTAGCAATTACATTCTAATAGGCTGGGATCAAGTGAAAATAAACTGGAAAAAGCACACATAAATACCTTCAGTTGACAGGATTCCCTTGGAAAGATGAAGACTTTGAGTTTAAAATGTGACAACACCTGATGAGATTCCAGCATTGGACAAAGATGCCTGGCAGAAATACGATGAAGCTTTCTTTTATGGCGTACACTACCATTTCTATCCTAAGCCAAAGCGACTCTGCGGTCTCCGAAGTGAAATGCAAGAGCAGGTACATAAGTCCGAAAACACCGTCGATAAGTTTTTATGTGCCGCCTAAGTGTGTTAGGTGCACGAACGTATATTAAACTCTAAAACAATGGATTGATGGACCAAAATGGTAAGAAAAGCAAGAATACGCCTCACAAGCACCGACTACGGTAAACTGGAAGAGGTATGTGGAGAACTCAGAAGCATCGCCCAAAAGACAGGCGTAAAAATGAATGGCCCAGTACCGCTACCAACCAAACGCCTCCGTGTCCCAGTACTAAAAGGTCCATCAGGCGAAGGCACAGCAACATGGGACAGATGGGAAATGCGCATCCACAAACGCCTAATCGACATTGACTCTGAAGAGCGTGTTATGCGCCGCATTATGCGTATCCGCGTGCCTGAAGAAGTGCATGTAACAATCGAACTCATCTGATTATTTTATTTTTTAATTTCTTGTTTTCACTCGATCTCATAAATTCTGTTACTGTCAAACTTCGTATTACTATTCGGGGTCGTTAAAGAAAAGCCATTCATTGTTGGAGGTAACCATGAAATGGCAGTAGAACGATAACGCGAAAAAGGTGTAGGCGATTTTATACTTTCAACATCGTAGGTATAGGTGGAACATGGAATTACAAGGTTAATCATTACTTTCTACTTGAAAAATAGAACAAATCACAAACTAATGCAAGGAAGAATAAAAGAGTATTATTCTGGCGTTCAGCAGACTCTTTGTCTCTGAAGAGTCTTAGTTCGCCAACTATATCGCCTTATAGTCTTTTGTTCACCAAAACCACAGGCGCCACAACGCTTATTGCGTACATGGTATGCACGTCTGCCACAGCGCCGACACATGATGTGAACGGTTTTGCCCTGGCGCTTACCCATTGATGGAGTGCCTTTTCCCATGACACTCACCTAGGCGGGGGCGAAATAAGGACTACGTTGTCTCCTCGGACAATTATTAATCCTAGTTTTCGTTGGTTTTCTACGACTGTAGTGTCTTCTGTTTCTTCTAGAACCAGATTTAAGTGTTGGTCGAAACCCTTTAGTCTTCCTCTTAGGCTTTTTCCACCTTTTAATCGCACAAGGACGATTTTGCTGAGGTTTTGTTCAAGGATTTCGGTTGTCATTTCGCTCATATTGGAATCCTCAAGTATCTTTATCTCTTCTATACTTTATATCTCAACATTTAAACCTATCTCATGGGCAATAGAAAATGATAATTGGGCACGTTCAGAATCCGAACAGATAGTTATTTTCAGAATGTTTAAATCCAAATATATCTGACTGTGAAATTTAATACACCTGTAATATGGATTAATACGAACATACCTCATTCTGATAGCCTCGAGATAAAAGAACAACATGTATCACTATAGCACAAGTCTTATCTGTATTAAGTCATAACTCTTAAGTGGTCATCTGTAATGGCAATTAACGATTTAACTCCCGAGCTTGACAAATACGAGAAACTAAGAAAACCCATACTAGATATCATTAATTTTACTAATACACTCGACAAAGAATATCGTGAAAAGTGCTTTGAAGTCTTATTGACCCACTATCTAGCCACTAACGGAGAAACAAACACGAACATCTATTCTCCAATACTACAAGAGAGCAAAGCCAACTTGGCGGGACCCAAACTCCAGCATGATTACCCCTTCGAACTAAAGACGTTTCTACAAGAGAACAACATATCCGAAGAAATAATCAACAAGTTGTTCTTAAGAGAAAAAGGCGAAGTGCGACCAATCTACAAGATTCTCGAGAAGAAGAAGGCAGTGGCGCAAATTCAAATAGCGCTCTTGACTGCATTTGAAAACGCTTTGATGGTTCCTAACGGTGCCTTGGAGTTTCCAATGAAGAATGCTAGGCAGAGATGTGTGGAACGCAGTCTTTATGACAATAATGATTTTATATATAATTTTAAGATCAGGGCAGGCTTATTTACAAGCCTTGACAGCGAGGTTGTTAGACTAACGCCTGTCGGCAAGACGGAACTAGCTAATACTATGGTCATGATTTCTAAACAGTGAACTGGCTCCTCATAACGTGAGGAGTTAAGGACATAAATGAACCATGCATATACAATATCATACCAAGAGAATAATTTCAACAACTGCGAAGGATACCCAAAAGTTACTTGCGGCACAAGACTTTTATCAAGACTTGAACGCCACATAATACAAATTTAAGCACAAATGTAAAAGTACGAAATTCTTGAAGAGAATTTTGGTTTGCGCTTATAAGTGTGGCACACACTAATCTTTGAAAAGAGAATGCTGGCAACAAGCAATGGCGTCAATACTTGAGTTAATGATCGTCTTCGCTTTTTCACTTGGAGTGAATGCTATACCTTTTGCTGGCCCTTCAAACTTGTTGATACCTACATGGTTTCCAAACATTTTGGTAAACGCAGACGCTACAACGCTGGTGATCGTGGGGATAATGGTGGCATTAGGGGCCTCATTAGCCAAGGGCAGCCATTATATGATTACATTTTTCATCAGTGGAAAACTAAGCCAGGAGAGACGAAAGCGCCTAGATGCTGACGCTGCGAAAGTTAGAAGGTGGGCCTTTCCGTTACTCTATGTAGCAGCGGCGTCACCGATCCCAGATGAACCCATAATTATTCCGTTAGGACTCATGAAGTACAGTCCTGCAAAGTTTTTTGCTGCTTACTTCATGGGCAAGTACACAATTGCGCTATTGGGCGCTTTTTTCGGCGGTTTAATCCAGACATCGATCTCAGGTTGGATAAGCCAAGAGCTAATGATCATTATATCCGTCGTGTTAACGATCATCGTCACAATCATCCTGCTCAAGGTTGACGTGCGTAAAATAGCAGAGAGAATTCTGCATAAGAAACCAAATCCTAAAGAGGAACAGGAAAAACTAATAACCCACCAAATAACGCACTAAAGGAAGATAGAGAATGCCAATGAAACATCGACGATACCCAATGAAACCTAAAGAAGCAAAACAGATCATAGAAGAAGCCTCCGAAAAGTTGAAGCTCAATCTAGAAGAGTTACTTGACGCTAAAGCCAACGTCGAAGTAGTAGAATCCGAAGTTGGAATAGTTTATCTAATATCAAGCAAACCCTTGCTCTATAGGCTGGACAATAAAGTTATTCCAACTCTGCTCTTTGCTGAGTTCATATCTAGTGCACCAAAAGTAATCGTTGACATGGGAGCTATCCCCTATGTTTGCAAAGGTGCAACAGTAATGGCGCCCGGCATCGTTCGAGTGGAAGGCGAATTCAACACAGGTGATTTAGTCATAGTGACCGATATGAAACATGGAAAAGCCTTGGCATTAGGTGAAAGCCTCATGGACTCAGCAACTACAAGACAAACCAAGAAAGGGCCAGTCGTTAAAAATCTGCATTATGTTAGCGATAAAATCTGGGATTACATAAAGACAATAATTGAATAAAAAAGAAAAGTGTTTAGCTACTTCTGCTGCAGTTTTAACGAGTTATTCTTTGAAATTCTAGCGCGCAAAGTCTTGCGATGATGTTTTTGCATATGAAGAGTTGTATGCTCTTCGACGTCTTGTCTCCCATACGGAGTCTTTAGCGTCCAGCCGCATACTGGACAAGTAAATGTTGTCATCGATTCTCCTTTCATCGATAAACACCAAACTAAGCAAAGAAGTACTTGGCATTCTGCATTAATATAAGGGGAGGGGTACAGCGCTAAAGAAACGCACTGTTCAACACTTAAACAATTTTTTTATGAACATAGCTTCAATAAAAATTAACTCATAGACTACAGAAAAATAACCAACGATAGTTTTTAGTAATTGTTTAAAGGAACTTTTGATTGAATGAGTTAATATTGTTTTTTTTTAACAAGAAATATAATAAAACATTGACGATTAATTTGGTAAAAAGGAG
>JAXDAO010000108.1:0-4601 GCA_034679745.1 Bathyarchaeia archaeon | reverse complement strand
ACTTCCAATTTGGGGGCAGATGGCTTTGTTTTAGGTTCAGGTGCACTTTCTGGTTCAGGAGCAATTTTAGCGTTCTTGAATGAGTCAGCAATTGTAGCACGTACTTTGCTGAAGTGTTCAGTAACCTTTTCAGGTGCAACTCCTTGAGCAGTGTATTTGCTGAATTTGGCTGCATAGAGCTCGTGATCTTCACCACTTATGCTTTTAGCGTATAGCGCGATGTGATCGCCTTTTGCACGGTCTGGAACAATTTTTTCGTCGCCATGAGGAACTTCTATGCCTGCATCTATAACGCCGTGTAGTATAGCGAAAACTTTGGAGCCTTTCGTAGGAATAACCATGCCTATGTCTAATATTGCGCTGTCTATACCTGCGGCTTTGGCTTTTAGACCACATAGCAAACCGGTCAGATACGCTGCGGGGATGTTACCTGTTGCTGCTTTCCAACCGTATTTTTTTACTAGCTCACGGCTATTAGCGGCGGCTAGGACTTGGTCGCCTTGTGGTTTAGCGATGATTATTTGTGCTGTTACATTTTTGATTGAGGGACGAGTGACGAGTCGTGGTCTTCTAGATATTACCATAGCCTTGCGGGCTTGGTAGTCAGTTTTTCCTTCACGTCTACGTCGTAGTTGTACTCGGTAATTTGCACTATTTGCCATCTTAGCGTTTCCTCCATTGATCGTTTGCTTTTAAGTTGCGTTCCATTTCGGCAATAGATTGGAACCTGCCACTGCCAGCCATCCTGTAATATTGGGTATAGGTGGCTTCAGTTATTACTCGGCTTGCTTTTAACTCGCGAAGCTTTCGTCTTAGGGAGCGGATTCTTATCATCCAGGCATCTTTCTGAGTAACTTTTGCATAGCCAGCACCGGTGACGCTACCTACGCCACTTCGCCTGCCTAAGCGTTTTTTACCTCGGATGGTCTTTGCTCGTGAGCGGCTTACGCCTGCCTCAGGCAAGGAAGCGATGATTTTTTCGTGAATAAGTTTTCGTATTTCTTCACGTGTAATTGCACCGTCGACATCATCTATGCGTTCAGGGTCTATCCAAACACGGTTTTGCCCAACTTTGAGAATTTGTGCAGCTAAACGTCTTTGTCCACTTAGGTTAGTCATTGCTTTTTATCTCCTTTCTTAGCTTTTGTTTTCTTTTCTTTAGGTGCCTCTTTTGCCTTTTTCTTTTTCTCAGGCTTTTTTCCTTTGCTTTCTTTTTTTACTTCTGCCTTCTCTGCTTCTGCGTCTTCTTCAGCCTCTTCATCTTCTGCTTTTTCTTCAGTTTCTTTGGAGACGGGTAAGTTGAGGATTTTAATGTTGAGCTTGTTTGCTTCTTCTATTATTTGAGCTCGTTTTCGCTTGCCGACTGTGTGTGCGATGCGCGCTGCTTGCGTATTAACATCTATTTCTGACAGATCAGCTGTATTGTAAACTATAACTTCTTGGTAGCCTGATGGGTGTAAGAATCGAGCAATTTTTGGTCCCTTATAGCCCATGTTGGGTCCTGGAGGCCAACCTTTAATTTTTCTGCGGATTTTATTGTCTAATCCGCGAGGTCTACGCCAGCTAGTGCTAAAGCGGTCGAACCGCCAGCTTTCTGCACGTAAGAACTTTGGTTTCTTGTTTCTGGCGCGTTCTCTAACTTGAAGTGCCTTTCGTGATGGTGATGATTTCTTTTCGCTCATTATGCCATTCCTTCATTTCTTTCATAGGTGTAGATGCCGTCAAGGAAGACACGTGGGTCTTTTCCGCGAACTTTTGTTGACTGCTCGATGTTTGCAGCTGTTTGGCTGACCTGTTCAAGGTTTATGCCTGAGAGGATTATGTCCTCTGCTTCGATTTTGACCTTGACGTCACCATCTATTTTTACCCTGCGGGGTCTTCGTTCGCCAGTAAAGTTTTCTATGACGACGTTTTTATCTTGGAGTTTTACGGTGATAGGGAAGTGAGAGAAGACAATTTTCATCTTGTAGGTGTAGCCTTTAGTTACTCCGACTATCATGTTGTTAATGTGGGAGTAGATAGTTCCTATTAGAGCGGCTTCCTTTTTGCGTGGCCATTTTGCCCATATACGGACGTTTTTGCCTTCGTTTTCTATTGCGACATTGGCGTAGGAGAAGTCGCGTGATATGTTACCCTTTCCACCTTTAACGTTGACTTTTTTGGCCGCTACATTTACGGTTACGTCTTCGGGAACTTCAATGGTTCTGGATACTTCGGGGAGCCGCATAGAATTTAACTCCTTAGTAAACGAAGGCTAAGAGCCTTCCTCCGATATTCTTTTCTTCAGCAACTTTGTGGGCGATAACGCCTTGGGATGTTGAAACAACCATTAAGCCGACATCTCGTGAGGGCAAGAATTTCTTTTCCCAATCTTCGTATTCGTCACTTTTGACTGCGAATCGTGGTTTGACCGGACCGCACTTGTTTATTCTTCCAAGAAGTTGGACTTTGAATTTTCCTTGGCGCCCATCGTCGATGTACTCGAATTCGCCTATATAGCCGTTAAGTTGCATTATGCGTAGTACGCGACCCAATAGTTTAGAGGCGGGGCTAATGATACATTCACGTTTGTTACGTGTTTCGTTATTTATTATGGTTATGAGACCATTTGTTAAAGTGTCCATTTTTTTCTCTTAGCTCCTACTCATATTTCTTGAAACCTAATTTTGGGGCAGCTTCTCTAAAACAGTGCCTGCATAGATATAAATTGTAACGTCGGATTACTGGACCATACGAGCCGCATCTTACACATGGACGTGAACCTTTTCCGTATTTTCGTACTTTCTTGACTTGCTCTTTTCCCATACATTCACACTCTGTTTTAGACGATTTCTACTCCTAAAGTTTGTTTTATGAAGAGGATTGACTCCTCTGGTGTTAGCACATGCTTAGGACCAATTGATTTGCTTTGACGTTTGCGGATCTTTATGCGTTGACCAGGTCTGTTTACGGTTACGCAGATATCCATTCCAAAGATGCCAATCTCAGGGTCATATTTGACGCCTGGAATCTCGATGTGTTCTTTTAGACCGAAACTAAAGTTTCCCCGCACGTCGAATGCTCTCCTTGCAAGTTTGTTATCGACAACTGGAAACACTTTCTTTAGGAAGTCAATTGCTTCCTGTTTCCGCAGGGTCACTACAACGGCTATGGACTCACCTTCTCGAATTCCGAAGTCTCGGATTGTACTTTTGGCTTTCTTCTTGACTGGAGTTCGTCCTGTTATTTCCTCTAGAACTTTGTTTGCCTTTTCAAGAGGTTCGCCTGATTTGCCTACGTTAAGGTTGACGACGACTTTCTCGATGCGGGGTTTCCGCATAGGGTGCTCTACCCAGTTTTTAATGATTGCTTCTTCCTCAGACACTCTCGAATGCCTCCAGCGTGTTTATCATTGGAGCAGTTTCGCCGATTGAGAAGACGAATTCCATGATTGTTTGGTATCTTGCGCCTTGTGAATCTTCTATGATTACTAGAGCGTGACGACGTTTCTTTGCTTCTGTTTTTTCGATTTCTACGATTTTGCCCATTTTGCCGATGTTCTTTCCACCTGTGATTATTGCCAAGTTTCCTTCTTTGGTTTTGAGGGTTTGGGTTACTTGTTTTTCTGGATAAGTGACTTTGAGGATGTCGAATGTTTCGTATGTAACTTCTGTTGGATTTTTAGGATCTGTGACTTTTATGAGCATAACTGAGCCATCATGTAGTGCTATTTGAACGCCGTTACGAACGGTGGATTTGTTTTCAACACGTAGCAAAGATGTAGTCGATTCTTCTTTACTTATCGGAGCGACATACAATCCTTTGTGGGATGGCATAATACGATAGTATTTGTTGCTTTCAGGCAAAGCAACGATATCCATTAAGCCGACAGGGATATCGTCTTTCTTGTAGACTTTACCATTGACTATTACCTTGCCTTGTGCGAGGATTATTTGGCATTCCTTTCTTGTCTGCGCGATACCTAACATATCACGAAGAATCAAGGTAACTGGTAAACATTTTTCGAGTGAATGTGAGCCTGATGAAGGTTTCACTACCCAAGGTAGTTCTTTTCTGTGAATTGGCCAGAATGCTGGTGCTGGCTTTCGTTTCAGCCTTGATGTTTTTCCTTTTTTACCCAATCTATTCTCCTCCTTTTTCAGAGGCTTGTTTAGCTCGCGATTTAGACGCTGCTACTTTTTCCTCTGTCTCTTTTGCCGTTTTTTTAGCGGACGATTTCTTTGCAGTGGCTTTCTTTTGTGTTGTCTCTGTTTTTTCTTCAGTGGCCGCTACTTCTTCAATTTTAGCTGGAGCTTTTTCAACTTTCTTTGGTGGCTTGACTTTTGGCCTCTCAGCTTTCTTCACTGGCGCTACTTTACGTTCTAGGATTTTTTTACGCCATTTATCATCAAGACTAAGGGTGCGTATCTGAACCTTAGATGGATGAACTGCAAGGAAAATGTTTGTCCCGTCAACTTTTTCACGTGTTAAGCCTTCGAGGTAAATGCGGTAAGCTTTGAGGTCAATACGTGAAACTTTGCCTTCAAACCCTTTGTTGTCGCCACGTAGAATGCGCACGGTGTCACCTTTCCTAACTGGAAGGGTCTTTGCGCCTTTAGAAG
>JAXDAO010000107.1:0-6285 GCA_034679745.1 Bathyarchaeia archaeon | reverse complement strand
GTTGTACAATGACTGCCACATTTTTTAATTAACTTCCCTTTGGCAATAGTTCTGGTATAGAAAACTCGGGTGTTTTTAATGGAAGTAGTCCTGAAACAGATATCGCAAAGAGAGATCCGACAGAGAGAGTTTATTGATCCATATAGGTATATGCCACGAGTGCATGAAGTTCGTTCTCCGTGCCAATGGCTTGAGCACTGCAACGACGGCAAATGCCCTGCTTTTGTGAGATTGAACGGTAATTTTTACTGCGCAAGAAAACGAGCGCCGATCTAATTGTTTTTCTCTTTTTGTTTACCTAACAATAATGACCGTACAGGATACTGAACGAGTGACTTTCTCGCTGATGCTACCTAGAAAAAGCCCTTTGACTTTACCAATACCATGATGCCCAACAACCACGACGTCAAAGTTGCCCTCTTTGGCTGCAGCAGGAATTTCCAAGGCCGGATCCCCCTCTCTAAAACTCGAAGAAACCAGCATATTGGGCTTAGCCTGTTTTGCATGAACCATAGCTTTCTCTAGAATGTCTTCATGGAATTTACGCAAATCTTTAGCTACAACGACCATACTGTCGTCTGGGTAAGCGGCAACAGCAGATGATTCATTAACATTGATAATTGTCAGGGCTGCATCGTATTTTTCTGAAAAGTTCAAAGCGAAATCTAATGCTCTATCAGAGTTCTCTGAGCCATCTACTGCAACAAGAACCTTACTTACCAAATAATTACCCCATAAGAAAGTGCATCTTTTAAAGTTTAAACCTTTTCGACAAACTGCTTAGTTCTTAATTTTTTAGCATTTTTTCATTTAAGAAATATAAGTATAAAGTGCTAATGTATTTTAGCAAGAGAGAAAGCGGGTGTACACTGATACATAGGGATAGTCAAGTCATAACAGTAATGCTTGTGACAATAACCATTCTTTCAGCATTAACAATACAATTAGAAATCTCGCCTGCAAAAGCTCAATCCGAGACAGAATCCTCATGGAATGCTCTTGCACCTATGCCTACTGCCAGAGCAGGATTCGGCTTAGCAGTAGTTAGCGGGAAAATTTACGCGATAGGTGGCACAAACGGCGACAACACTCCTCTTAATACCGTAGAAGAGTACAATCCAGTTACCGATCTATGGACTACTAAAAACTCTATGCCAACACCCAGAAGCGGATTCGCTACAGCCGTTTATGATAATAAAATTTACGTAATTGGAGGATCGCTCAGTAGTGGTTTTGCAGCAAATAATGAAGTATATGATCCTGCAACTAACACTTGGTCTCAAAAAGCGTCAATGACCACGCCGAGAGCTGATGTGTGTGCAAGTATAATCAACGATAATATTTATGTTATTGGCGGAAAAATATGGACGAGTAAAAGTCCTTTCTACGCTGAAACAGACATTAACGAATGCTATAATCCCGTTAATGATAGTTGGAGTACAAAAGCATCACTTCCGACTCCTGTTATGGGTGCTGCCTCTGTAGTGGTAGATAATACAATTTTTGTTATTGGCGGTTCAAAAGTTTCCTCGGGAACCACTAATTTAGTTAATAATAACCAAGTTTATTATGCCACAAATGATACTTGGATATCTCCAGCAGCAAAGCTTTCTAGTGTCACTAGTTATGGTGCAGCTGTTGCCACCCAAGGCTATCTAGCTCCTCAAGCGATATATTTTGTGGGAGGTTTTACTGGAAGCGCATTTACTGATCAAACGAGGAGGTTCAATTTATCCGACAACTCTTGGAGTACAATCGAATCGATGCCCACTCCCAGGGGCTATTTAGGATTGGCCGTAATTGGAGACGTTTTGTATGCTATTGGGGGTTTTGACGGGACGAACTGGTTGAGTACTAATGAACAATACAAACCTCTAGATTACGGAACCATGCCTCCCAAAGTAGTGATTACTTCCCCAGAAAACAAGACTTACCGCGAGGTTTCCTTAGCCTTCGTTGTCAATAGAGCGGTAGCGTGGATGGGTTACTGTTTAGATAATAAAGCTAATGTTACGATTTCTTCTGGATTAATGCTTTCTAACCTTTCCCAAGGTGCGCACATTATAAAGATTTACGCCAATGATAGCGCAGGCAACATGGGTATTTCGAATGTTGTGCATTTTTCTATTGATACACTCGCTCCAATTATCGTAATCATAGTTCCAAGAAACCAATCGTATGACACAACAGATGTTCAACTAATGTTTACTATAAACGAAGCAGTCACGTCGTTAGAGTACAGTTTAGATGGGCAAGAAACTCAGGCCATAATTGGAAACGTCACTTTGGTGGCGCTTTCAAACGGCGGACATTATGTTACAGTCTATGCGACTGACGATTTAGGCAATTCTGCACAAGAAAAAGTTTACTTTAACATAGCCCCTTTTCCAGTTTTATTGCTTGTCGCAACTATAGTTATCATGATAATAGTGGTTGCTGCAGGATACATTTTATTTAAATTTAGAAAGCATGGTTCAAACAAGGACAGCTAATAAGAAAAAACAGTTTTTAGCCGTTAAAAGGAAAATTTTTAAGTAAATAGAATACTTGCATTCCATAGAGGCTTACGCTAATGGGATATAAAATCGATCACGCGGCAGGAGAAAAAGCAGGGTGCTCCTCACAAATAGACATCGCAGACAGAATTTTCTATGTCAAGCTCTTCTCGGTTCCTCCATCAAGATTTTTTTCTGCAGACCAGCAAGGTGTGGTCGAGAAGGAAATTTCTAAGAATGAGTTTGAGCTTTGGCTTAACGTTTTAGCTGATAGTGAAGTTGAGGTAGCTGAAATACAGAAAAAGCTTGCTGAAGGCAAGAAATACTAGAATCCTTAAGATTACATTGTACTTACATAATTTTTTCTGATTACAGAGCTTTCTTTTTACCGTTTCTCCGCTTTAGCCAGAAAACTGAAACCGCTATAATGGACACTACAATGGCACCGATTACTAAGTAATGAGAGAAATCAGCGACTTCTTTCCACTTTAAGCCCAGATAATAGCCGACATAGACTAAAATGGTGTTCCAAATAATGCAGCCAGTCGCGGTGTAAGCCAAAAACTTCGATACTGGCATCCGTACAGCACCTGCTGGAAATGAAATAAGGGTTCGTATGACTGGGATCAATCGACCCAAAAACACCATGGCTGATCCATATTTGCTAAACCAATTAGCGGCCATTTTTACTTGGCTTTCTGAAAAGATGGTTCGACCTAATAACTTGTATTTTGTGCAGGCTTCGATGCCTTTTAGGCCAATGTAGTAGTCGATCAGTGAACCTGTTAAAGCACCTATGGTTGCCACAACAATGGTGACATAGAAGTTTAGTTGTCCTGTGGAGACGAGGTAGCCCGCGAAGGGAAGGACGACTTCGCTTGGTATGGGTAATGAGCTGGCTTCGAGAATCATGAGGCCAAAGACTCCTCCGTATCCCCAAGAACTGATGGTCTAGATGAAGGATCGACCAGAGTTTCCTGTGTGTTGACCAACGAAAGTGTCTATCAAAAGTTCAGTCAAAACGTAAACACAGAGGGCAATGGCGATTGCTATGATAATTATCAGTGGTGCCTTCCTTTTTAACCACTCAAGTCTGTCCAAGAGATATCGCGTACATACTCTCTCAGGATGACCCTATTTTAGGTTGCTCTAAAAAGAAACGATTATGGTGGGGCCGGCCGGATTTGAACCGACGACCTTTACCCAAGAACCGCGCTAAGCGATTCTTTACGGGTTTCTCTATGACCGCTCCAGAGATTCGTCATTCTCCTCGCGGAGTCAGCAAACCCGTGTGTGTCTGCTTTCTGGAGCCCGTCGTCATACCTGTCTAGACTACGACCCCACCGTGGTCTAGTCGAAGCAATAATTGAGCGGGCATCAATAAAAATATAACCGTTGACCAATCAAAAGTGACCGTGGATAAAACGCATCTAAAAAAATTTTGAGTCGAATTCTCTACTATAAGGCCTCAGTTATTATTTGTAGACGAGTTGGCGTGAGACATTATCTATTTAGACTAACTAGATATTGCAAAAAAATGTTTGCCCACGTTTAATCCCTGTCAATAGAAAATAGTTCAAGTCATTTAGCTAAACCAGTCCTTTTCCAATAAAACAGTCGCATAAAAACTAAAGGTATATAAGTAAAAGATGAACAGTAAAGTTGGGTTTGCCGGTCATAGGGCACGGGTTCCACCTGATCCCATACCGAACTCAGAAGTTAAACCGTGTTCCGTTCCCAGCTGTAGTGTGGTCTTAGGCCACGTGAACCTGGGAAAGCTGGCAGCCTACTTCTTCTAAAATCTCCTCAGATTTAGCATATCTTTATAACTTACCGATAATAGTTTTTGAAAGAAGTGGTGTAAAAAGTGAGCTTTATTCCCGGGAGCGATTCCATAACTCAAGTATTAAGCTTAGTAATGTATGTGTTCTTCATAGGCTTTATCTTCTACGGTCAGCGCATCCAAATGTACGTTATGATCCGTGAAGTAGAAAACAGTCTCCATAAACTTCGCGTGATAAAGGATGAAGGCAAAAAAGTTACCATCGAAGCTATAAAAGAAATTGGTAAGCCAACTGCTGACCCTACGCCACGTGTTGATCGCTACCTCGAATATTTCACAATTGGACCCCAATCAATGGATCCAGCAGGTATAGTCAACAAACTAGATCACATCTTAGACGTAAGAGATGAAAGATTAAAAGAAGAAGTCAAATTGATAGCGCCGCAAGCAGCTGGCGATGATGTTCAAATCAATAATCTAGAAAACACACTTGAAGCCGCAATGGCGCTAAATTATATCTACAAAGTCGTACGTCACTACTACATTCAGGGTAAAAAGACACTTAGTCTATACGTGATTATGCAACTCCAAATGATCCTGCCGCTGGTTATGAAAGAGGCGGAGGCATATGCTTCAGCGCTCAAAGCTTTCGCATACGGACAACCAATCGGCGACGGTGTAGGACCTCTAGTTGCATCAAAGATAATGCATGGATACGAAGTTCGCAAGGTACCGAAAGACTGTGTCGTATCGTCTGTTCCATTTGAAGGCCGCACAGCACTTGTGCTAAAAGCTGAAGGTCCAGGTGGAAACGTTGGCAAACCAGGCCAAGCTGTAGAAACTGTGATCGAAGAGCAGCAAGGCAAACTTGCGATGGTCATAATGATTGACGCTGGTCTCAAATTGGAAGGTGAAGTAGTTGGTGAAGTGTCAGAAGGTATCGGTGCGGCAATCGGTGGACCTGGAGTGGACGCGTTTAAGATTGAGGAGAAAGTCACAAAGTATAATCTCCCTCTGTATGCTGTCATAGTTAAAGAAGACATCGGCGATGCCGTTTCACCAATGCGCAAGGAAATCAACGATGCAGTCGACAAAGTTATTGAACGTGTCAAAGATGTGGTAAAGGAACGCACCAAAGAAGGCGACACGGTGCTAATAATCGGTGTGGGCAACTCTATTGGGGTGGGACAATAATGAGGCTTAAAACATTGGCTCAGAATCAAACTCGAACGACATCTGCAAATGCAAAAATCTCCGCTTACCTGATGATCATAGTTTTGGTCGTCTTGGCACTATCAGTGGTAGCTTTGTTCGTTGCAGTCACAACATATTTCGCCGAACCGACATCTGAATATCAACAACTAACAGCAACTATATTTGCAGGCGTAGGCTTAATTGCAATGGCAATGTGCCTGTTCCTACTATACCAATCAAGGAAACAAGCAGCAGAAGTGAAAATCGAAATCCCCAAAGTAATGACCACCATCGAATGCCAAAACAAAGGTTGCGCAAACAAAACTGTCCGCGAATTCCAACGCGGCGACTATGTCTTCAAAGACCTAGACGTAGCTTGCGGCAAGTGCGGCGGCAAACAAATGATAACAGGAATCTACAAAGAAGTCAAAGAGAAAGAAAAAACCTACGCTGTTTAAGCATTAGGTTAAAACTTCGCAACCTTCTTCTTTTATTAGTAAGGTATGCTCTGCTTGAGCTACTGGTTTTTTGCTTGCTTCAACAAAAACAGGGTAGCTCATAATCGATTTTGATGACAGTAATTCTTTAAAAGCTGCTTTATGTTGCTCTTTTGGGGCGACACCGATTAACCAGCGTTCTGCGAAGGGCAGCGTTCTGAAGTTCGTTTCTATGTATTTTGCGATCTTTTTGGCTGCATCAGTTTTTAGGGATTTTGCTTTGAGGAATCTGTAGATGGTTGTTTGCGGTGTGTCATCTACCCGTGCAATAGCCTCTGGCAAGGTGACGAAGGGCTCTATTGCATAGACTTCGCCT
>JAXDAO010000106.1:0-30452 GCA_034679745.1 Bathyarchaeia archaeon | reverse complement strand
TAATAAATTGTTTACTTTTATTTAAATGTATTTAACATTTGGGCAATTAAAGAAATAACAGGCAGCTAATGGCGGCGTATTTAGTCAGCCATGTGGGCGCAAACCAAAACACGTTTTCGTATATCGGTAAAGTATTTAAATGAAGTCAATTGCCGATATATCGGTACGTTCATAAGAAAAACACTTACCGACTGGTTACTTTTCCATAGCACCAAAAGAGAAGGTAAGAAAAACAGTGCCTGCCTGACAAGTTTTCTTGAAAGCTTTTATCGGTTTACCGCAATTAAGCTGTATCATGTCTAGCATGTTTGAAGTCGTTTTAAGTCTTGTTAGCGGTCTCATAGGGGCTTTAGGGGCAGTAGCTGTTTCGCTTTTCTTTTCAAATAGGTTCCAGCGCAAGATGGTCCGTATTGGCGAGGTCAGGCATGAGCTTGAACAAGCCTACGGACCCATCTACAGTATGGTTAGTCAACCCGAAACAAGGATGACGATAGGCAATAATGAGGAAACAAGAGTACCAATAACCTTAGCGCAAAAGAACGAGCTAGACAGAATAATGACGACCCGACCTCACGTGTTTCCAAACAATGTTATAGTTTACTGGCGAGTAAATATAGCAACTCAAATCCCGAGCTTGACCAAAGACAAAATTGAGTGTTATGGAATTCCGATTCAATTTAGACTAATGGTGTATGAACTATACCGGAAGCGAATAGAAGAGTATTATGGCCTTATGGGCAGGTCAGAAGAACTAAAGAAACTGCCGGACTGGTACTGGAAACTATAGAGCTTTTTCCTTTTCAACTGATACTTCAGATACTTATTTCGATTGATATTAGTAAGCCACAGGTACCTTTAAACAGCTTCAAAAAACATCAAGGATTTCTGGCTTAAACTGCTTTTTTTGAACAAGCTGTTCGCATAGTGGACGGAATAGTTGAAAGTCTTGTCAAGAATTTCGCCTGGTTTAATGCCGTACCTCATGAAGAAGAGAAAAGCCTTAAGAAAAGCAGAATAGTCAGCTGCTGCTTTTGCTCTCAGTTTGTTGGCGGGTCTTATTAGCCTTTCAGCACCGTCAACTTCTAGCTCTGCTAAACGCAAAATTTCAAGATAGTCCTTTTCCATCAAAGCCTGAATAAACTGGTCTCTCTTAAAGAACTCTGAAATCATAGGTTCTTAATGCCCTTTAAAGGCATATTAGCTTTTTCAATGCATCATGAGCTTGCTTTGTCATCTCTGAAAAGATTGGTCTTTTGAAAACTGCTTTCTGAAACAACGAAAAGTTGAAAGGTTACTTGAGTTGTTATGAGTAATTCACATAAGAGACAGTAGAGTTGGGGGATTGGTTTGGTAGACTTTGATAAACTCTTAGGTAAAACAGAGATAGTTAAGGACATAGATCCAATAGCAATTTTTGCAAAACTGGACAAGGAAAGCGGAAAAGAATACCTCCGCCCCCCACAAGAAGCCGTGTTAAAAGAATGGCATGAAAAACTACGTGCACAAAAAGACACAATCATAAAGTTACATACAGGTCAAGGCAAAACACTCATTGGATTGGCAATCCTACAATCGTACATCAATGAAGGGCTAGGTCCAGTAGCATATATCTGCCCTAACAACTACTTAGTCAACCAAACCGTTGAACAAGCACGCGCTTTTGGATTTAAGATAGTTCAATTCTCCCCAGAATCAAAGCTACCGCGAGAGTTCCTGAACTCCGAAGCAATTCTAGTAACAAATTGCAACAAACTATTCAATGGGAAATCGGTCTTCGGGGTTTACGGGTCAGGAAAAGAACACATTCAACTCGGCGCCGTCGTTATGGACGACGCACATAAATGCTTGCAGATAATCCGAGATGCCTTTTCAGTCATCATTAAGAGAGAAAATGAAGATGGTCAGCTGAAGGCTCTTTATTCAGAATTATGGACACTTTTTGAAGGTGCTCTAAGAAGACAAAGAGAAGGAACTTGCTTAGACATTGCCCACGGGAGAGATTGTTTAATGGCTGTTCCTTTCTGGACCTGGCATGACAAGAGAAAAGAAGTGTTAGCAATTTTAGAAGCACACAAAGGCGATGGAGAGCTTCTGTATGTATGGGACCTTTTAAAGGACCGGCTTGACCAGTCAATTTGCGCTTTCTCAGGAGGCAAAATAGAAATTGTCCCTAGACTTCTTCCATTAGAATTAATCCCATCCTTCTCAAAAGCGCAAAGACGTATATTCCTTTCAGCAACGTTAGCAGAAGATGCATTCTTAGTAAGAGATTTGGGCATAAATCCGACAAGTGTTACTAACCCACTTTCAGTTGGTGATGTCCCTTACTGCGGTGAAAGGCTTATCTTGATGCCAACACTCGTTGATGCAACACTGAAACGTGATAAACTCGTCGAGTGGATTACAGGACTAGCTCTAAAGCATGGCGATTTTGGAGTAGTTGCCATAACGCCATCCTTTGTTCTTGCCAAAAGTGGGAAAGCATAGGCGCAAAAACAACAAATGTACAAAATCTCTATGATAACATTAATGATTTAAAGAATAACGTCAAGAAAAAAGGCGCCACCAATGTTCTGGTTCTAGTCAACGAGTATGATGGCGTCGACTTACCGGACAGCACGTGCAGAATATTATGTTTAGATTCTTTGCCGTCATACAGCTCGCTAATTGATAGGTATATGCAAGAAATAAGGCCAGGTTCTTTGAGACTTCGGCAACAACTTGCTCAGCGTGTCGAACAAGGAATGGGACGTGCAATACGGGGTAGCAGTGACTGGTGTATAGTCATTCCAATCGGCAATAACCTTACTGATTTTCTTTCAGAAAACTCCAAACGAGCATTCTTGTCGAAGGAAGCGCAGATGCAAATTAGAATTGGCGAAGAATTGGCTGAAGAGATGAGGAGCGAAGGCTCAAAGTTAAACGTGGTCGAAAATCTGATTAATCAATGCCTAAAAAGAGATGACAAATGGAAAGAGTACTATAAACAGCGCATGTCCCGATTAAAGCCTGAACAGGTAAGCAAAGAACAACTTACACGTTCACTTATGGAACGCGAGGCAGAAATACTATACCAGCAGGGTCACCACGAGAAAGCAGTCGGTATTCTGCAGAAACTTATTAGTGAATCCGATCAGACAGACACCGGCTGGTTCCTACAATTAATGGCGACATATCTCTATCCAGTCAACACTACAGAGTCAATGGACAAACAACTCAAGGCGCACTCCGAAAATCCACAACTTTTCCGTCCAGAAACTGGGGTCGCTTATTCAAAACTGGCTTCAATAAAACTTAACCGTGCAACAAGGGTAGTTGAGTGGGTTAAGCAATTTGAATCCCATAACGCATTGATCGTTCATGTGAATAGTATAATGGATAAACTGGCATTCAACTCAGTATCTGATGCCTTTGAAGAGGGAATTGACGAGGTTGGGCAAGCGCTCGGTTTTGCTACACAAAGACCTGAAAGAACCACAGGAAGTGGCCCCGACAACTTCTGGCAAATTGACACTAAGAAGTATTGGATAATTGAATGCAAGAATATGGTGTCAGCGGAAAGAACGGGGATTTCAAAGAGCGAAATCGGTCAATTAAGTAATGACCTTGGATGGTTCGATGAATATTATCAGGGCTGTGAAGGCGTTCCGGTAATGATTCATCCTGCAGATATGCTTAAGAGCGATGCGTATCCACCTGAGCCGTTTTGGGTGCTGAAGGCTGTTGCGCTTGAAGAATTAAAAGGCAATATAATTAGGTTTTTCAATTCGCTATCAGGCGCTTCGTTCAGCGTTGTTTCAGAGGATATGATAGTTCAGAAACTAAAAGAATTCAGTCTAGATACTGAAAGTCTTATGAAGCATTACTTACAGCGCGTCGATAAGCGTGAGGTAAAATAAAAAGAGGTGTTGACGTGTGGGGAATAGGAGCGACCACTTAGAATTTGATAGCATCTTAAGGGAAAACGGAATAATAAAACTGGGAGAATATGACTGCGGCCAAGTACATGGGAAAATGGATTATGGGGAAGGCAACCATTCCAGGCTCACTCCACACCACTCGGAAAGGGGAGTTCGAGAATGGGTTGCTGGTGGGCATGATTCTTTTTGGGACAGCATCTTCGGAGATGTTTGGGGACATAATTACTGTGACTTCGTTAGAGTTGCTTGTGGCCACATCGTTTTGGACTATTATTGGACAAAATATACCCTAAACAGTGACAAGCCTAAGAAAGGCAAAGACGAGATAATGCGTTTGGCATTTCAAACGTTCATCAAGAAAGGGTATGACAAGAAGCGATTTTTAAGAAAGACATCAGCCAATTGAGAGGATTAGCGCAAACTGAAAAGAGGCATAGCGATTAGATAGTAATGGCGAGGTAATCTTTGATTAGGGTCTTAATTTTTGCAAGGTGTGCATCTTCAATGGTTCCCATCTTGTAAAGGAATCGTGCCGATGAATTACCTAAACATCACATTTGGAAAATTAGCGCTACTGAATCCAGAATAAGCCCGTTTGCATCCGATTTCTTGATTAAATATGAATATGGGAAGCGTGTGCAGTCTTGGTTTTTAGTGAAGGGAACGACCATCGTAGTTCCTGTTTCGGGATGAACCGCAATCACGATGGCAGGGCGGTCGCCCATCTGCTCATGCGCTTGTGTATCTGGGAGAGCGACTTTCCAGATTTCTTTAGGTTGCAATTTCGGCATCGGTAACCAGCTTAGTCTATATTATCCCATGCTGCCAGTTCTTTCTTTATCTCGTCAGTTAGATATTCAGCCTTGAAGAGCAATACTTTGGACTTTGTTATGCCAATCAGCTTATCAGAGTCAGTGAGGTGTGGTTTGAGCCGTTTTAATTCTACAAATAGGTCGTCATCGGTTAATTTGGGCGTTTGCAGTTTTAGATATATAGTTGTGGCTGTTGATTCCATAAGAGTCATGCTGTCATAAATTCCAGAACAACTCTTTATCTTGTCAAGGATTTCGACTTCTTGATTTGATAATTTATAGCTGGAATCAAGTGACTCCACTTTGTCGGCATTTGCATAATAGTCACAGGCAAGGTCATGTGAATAGGGACCTGAAACATAAGGAGTGAATGAATAGGGCAGGTTCATACCCAATGCCTTCGCTAAAAAGGCAGTTTTTTGAGTGAAAAAGCGCCCCCGGTAGTCCTTGTTTTTGTCTTTGATTTTGGGTGCTATTTCCAGATATTTGAGGCAAGCAATTACTTTGTCAATGCTACTTGACATTTCTTTCCATCTCCTTGGTTTGCTATTTTTTCTATGGTTTTCATCCATTCGATTATTTTGTTCAATTCATTTCTTCCTTTTTCTGTTAAAGAGTAAACGTCAATTGTTCTTTGGTCTACCTGCACTTCCGACCTGCCGATGTAACCCATCGTTTTTAGCTCATTTAGATTAGCAATAAGCTTTCCATCCGACATTTTCAAGGCATTTTTTAGTTCGCGATATTGAATGCCGTCTGCAAAGTATGCCAGCAAGCCAAGAATGAGGCATCTGGCTAAAGTGACTGTTTTGCCGCTAAGTTTATCGGAAAGCTCCAGCAGTTTCTGGATTTCGTCTTCTGTCATTACCTAAACCATTACCTAACTTTGGATATTACTTTGTTTTTCAAAGTATTAAATGTGTCGATGTTTCAATTCATCAACACACCTTGCCGTTTCGGAAACTAACCGCTATCTCTTTTCCAAAATAAGTAAACCTTTGTTTGGGACAACATTCCAACCAGCTTTATCATTTTTCCAATTTTTTGGTTCTCAGCATCTTGCACACACTTTGCGTAGGTGGCGGTTTTTCCGAAGGGTTGATGACGGTTGATGGCAAATTCTTTTTTGAATCTTGGATGCTGACTTTTAATGATTGCTAACTTTAGCTTCCTAATCTGCTCTAAGTCCAATTTCCCAAGTGTACTTTGGACATATCGCTCGCTGCCTAGAAGTTGCAGGTCAAAACCAAGCTCTGACAGCACTTTTAAAACCCCTGAAACGCTCTCTACTGATTGCTGTTCAATAATCTTTTTCATACCGCCATTTTCAGCAAAGGGTGAATACTTAGCCATAACTGCGATCATCTCGACGTATTGAGTGCCAACCATCGATAGAGTTTCCCGAATAAGCTTGGCACCTAAGCCTATTGTTCTATATTTTGGGTGGATAACCACTCTGTTGATAATGCTGAGTTGCTTGTTCAGCTCTTGGATAGACATTCTTGGTAGGACTAAGCGTCTTCCATAACAAGCTGGAGGAGGATAACTGTAAACTATGACGCCGCAGAGCTCATCTTTTCTTGTTAAGCGATAGATTTTTCTGGCAACTGCAAACTTGTGCCCTCGGTAATGGAAACTGCTGAGTTTTTGCCAGTCTTCTCTGGTGCCCTCTTCAACCTGCATTTCTTGTATTAAGCTGCATTCAGTAGCTGGCACATTTGGGAAATAGCTTATCTGAATTTCTTCTCCAAACCGTTTCCGAACAAGCACACTGGGTTTAAGGTCTTCTTGCAGGTCGCTATGGGTTGTTGCCGCTATGACTGCTTTACCCTGTTGCAGAGCAATCTTCTGTAAATTATAGGCAATGATTTTGGCTGTGTCTCGGTCTAGACATGCGGCGAATTCGTCCATGAACCACCACTGCTTACCGCTCTCGATGAGTTTGGCGATTCGGTAACGGTATCTCTGGCCATCGCTCAATTGGCTGTAAGTGCGCAAGAAAAGGAAAGCATCGTTTAACCCGACTTTGCTTAGCAACTCTAAGCCTTCTTCGACCGTGGCACCGACTGTTTCAATCAAAGGCTTGTCCGGGTCCACCACAACCTCTGACAAATCAATAGCCTCATCACCCAGATCAGTCCTGATTGCTCGTAGCAAAACGCTTTTACCGCTGCCACTATCGCCCGTAATGTAAACAATATCCCGCGGACCAATCTTTAACGAGGCATCTAAAACCTTGAATTTCTGCGCTTCATCTATGCCTAAGCCGAAGGCTTCAGCCACAACTAGGCTTCTGGGTGTGATTTTGGTGTGGGTTTCGTAGCTTATGTTGAAGGTGAATTTACCTTCTTCTCGGTTGTAGATTCTTCGGAACTGGGTTATGCGGAAGGTTTCATTTCTTCTTGTCATTTTTTGGTCACCTTGGAATAACTGTTAAGAATGGTTCTGGTTCCATCTGCACGGTAGCAAACACGGCTAGCGCTATGCTCCAAAAGACGTCGTCGTGGGTGCCGTTTGGATGCGAGTAGCCTATGGCGCCATCTTTGCGCAAATCATAGCGCTCCACGTTTAGCTCGGTGCAAAGGTCGCCTCGGTATGGGCGCTCCCAATTCATCAGCGGATAAAAGAACTGTTTATTCATCATGCGCTGTTTAAGCAGGCTTGCCATTTCGCTCTTGCGGGGTACGCTGAAGTTGACGCCTTCAGCGTTTTCGATGCCAGCAGTTTCCATGTCCGCAATGATGGATGGTCCTTCTCGTGTGAAGTCCACTCGGATTTTTTGGAATCCGCCCCACCTATCCTGCAGCGCCTTGAGGTAGCCCAGAACCTGAGCGTACAGAGTGGGTTGCTGGAAAATCTTCAGGTGTCTAAGGAATAACCTATCGTTTAATCTTTCAACCACCGAGAGCACACAATAATCGCGGGTTTGCGCCAAATCCAATCCAGCAAAAAAGTCGCCTTCACATTCAGCTTCAGGATTGAACTCTTGCAAGTCCACTCCGCAATTCTTTACCGTACCCACGCAGGCAACGATTAGGCTTTGAGCCAGCCAAACGTCCTCGTCTTCAGCCCATTCTGCCTCCATCTCCCTTCGCCAACGGGCAGGGTCATCCCCGAATTGGCGCTTAATCTTCTCAATAATGACGGGCTTGAGCGGGCCATCTGGCTCCAAAGCCTTTTCCCAACTAAAATGCAGGCGCCCAAAATCGGCGTAGTCTTTGTGGTTGCACATCTTCCAAAACAAAGCATCCGTATTGAAGGGCGTACTGCTAGCGGTTAGCTTTCCGTTTGTTGTGCCAAGCGTAAACAGGATTGCATCATAGAGGTCTTCATCATTGGCAGTGAAGTTGACCTCATCCCACCAAATCCGATGGAACGTATTGCCCCTGATTGTATCAGGGTTGTTTGGGAACGCTTCAATGATGCTGCCGTTAGGAAACGTGATTTTTGTTTTTTGAACATGCATGCCTTGTTGGGGAAGGTTTCGGCAGAAGCTTGCCACTCGCCTTATGTTGAGTTTGGTTTGTCGCCAGCTTGGACCGACAAAGCCGATGTTCAAATCGGGATTATTCCAAGCATCAGCAAGGTGCAGCGCCCCAATTCCTGTGCTTTTCCCTGTTTGGCGTGGCCAGCGAACCGCATTAAACTGAAACTTCTCGTAAGACTGGACAAGGTCTAGCAGGTACCAGTATGGCTTAAGCTTGCAGTACTGCTCAAGAAATTTGACCGTGTCCTTGGATACTTCGTTAACGGCTAAGACTTCTTGATCCTGCTGCACGCTCGCATAATCCTCTAGTGAGCCACGGATTATGTGGTAGTCAGGCAGGTGCATCCGTCTTGGGCTTCTTGTTTTTTGTAGATTCGCCATATTTCCTCTCCAACTCAACCAATCTCTTTTCTAACTCGCAATAATCGAAGTAGTCAGCGAAAATTTCCTTGTAGATTTTAACGCCAGAAATGATGCTCCGCAACCTCAGAACCTCAGCTTGGTCGAGACCTGGCTGCTCAAGCCCTTTCAAGGCGGCGGCTAGCTTCTTTAACGCCTCTTCAACGCTAGGCAGTTCTGCAGGTAATTGGAAAGAAGAAGACAATCTTGTGCCATGCGCTTTGTCTTCTTCTTCTCTTTTTAAGCCCAAGTCGTAAACTTTGTTGAGCACAGCATCGCGGGTTTTGACCATTATCTTTGCTATCTGGTCAACGCTTTTGCCCTCTTCAAAGAGGTCTCTGAGCTTACGCTCTTCCTCTATGTCCCATGGTTTGCCTTTAGTCATGTTTTTTGCCCCACAAACAACCCAATAACAGTACCGCTAAGCCCAGTGATGGAAGCGAAAATCTCCGCATTCCAAGTGTGCAAAATGACCAAGTGTGCCAATTCAAGAGCGGACATGAACGCCGTCATGGCTATGGCGAATTTGACGCCCAACACCAGCTTAGCAGGGGGTTCTTCAACGATTAAGCGTCCTCGCTCAAAGCGTCTCCGAGTCAATGCACGTTTAATAGGGTCTGCCATCGATGCTCAACCTCCGCTGTGCAAGTGCTCTCCGAAAAGTCCTTGGGCGATTCATCGAGCGGTGCCCGCCCATCATAAAACTATTAACAAGCATGCTAGCCGATTCGCTTTGAATGTGCGCTTTTAACAACACGGAAACCCCTAAAGCCCAACCCATCGGTATTGCGGTGTAATCTAAATCGAAGAGGCCATCGGCGTAACGAAAACTGTTCTGGGCAATCACAATATGCTTAACACGGTCACCGATTAGCCCAACGAATATTCCCCAACTCTTCACGGGCACATCAATGGTCATGCCTGAACCGCTGCTTTTGCCAACCGAAGCATCGCACCAGTCAACAGCGATTAAGTCCCCGGGCTTAACATTTTCCATTTGTTTTAGGATTTGTTTACTCATTTTCTGCTATAACCTCGCAACCTTGTACCTGTTCACACGATCCACCTTAGACCGCAAAGCATACACATAATCCGCCAACAGCGCCTTTTCCCGTCCAAGCTCCAAAGTGATTTCCAGTTCGCCTGTTTCGGCTTTGACGTGGTATTCGGCGCTTAAGATGCGGAAGTTGCCGTTGATGTTCTCGTTTGGCAAAGAAACAGCCACGGTGTCGGCTGGGAAAAGCGGAGTATTCCCATAGTCGATAACGGTGCTCTTGAGCGTGATGTACTCTGAGGGGTCTTTCATGCTAGCCAAAATTGCCCTAGCTCTAAGCAGGCATTCGGTGTCGCTCCAAAGCTCCTCATCAATATCCACATACTCCCTCAACCCGTAGGCTGCTTGACTGGCTGCATCCTGTTGAACACTGCTGTAGCGTAAGCCTCCAAAATAGAATTTGTCAATCCAAAACGAGCCTGAACCCGTAACTTGAACAGGGTAGCAGTAGAATGCTACGTTTTTGATTTGTGACCAATCAAAGCCCGACTGCACGCTCCAGTCAACCGCGTTAACAGAGCCTACTTTGAAGGTTTCACTGGTCCACTGGTCAGTGCCAGAGGTGCTTACCGCTTGAAAAGTGAACTGGCGGCTAGCTGAGCGGCTGGAGTTATCCCAGAGGACAAGCGCGGAGCCAGCCTCGAAATAGGTTTGTTTTTGGATGGCAAAATGCAGCTCAGGGTACAGGTTAGCGTTAACCACGCCGTTGAGCTGGAAAAGTGCCCCGCCGAAGTAGTTGTTTTGGACGTACAGTTTGATGCTGTAGGGGCTGCCCATGGCGGTTTCAAGGCTCACTTGACCCGCGGTGGCAGTCCAAGAGCCATCCGTGGGCGTTAGGCTCTGTGTCCAAGCGACCTTGTTTAAGGGTGCGCTTTTGTCTTGTGCTCCGTAGATGGCGATTTTGTTTCTTATGGCGATGATTTCTTTCCAGTACTCGTAAGCTTCTATTTTGTCGGTGAGGCTAACGGGGCTGTTTTTGGTGCTTCTGGGGAAAAACTCGAATTTTGCGTCGGGTGCGACTCTGAAATCAAAGCCTATCATGCCAGCTTTGTCGCTCTGTGAAGCAACTTTTTGCAGTAACTCCCAGACTTGTGTATCTTGCACTTTTAGGTCGGTGAAGGTTGTGTCGGTGTTCTCGACAAGCTCCGTGCTAACTCGGACATGGCTTAACCCTGAATAGTAGTCCAAGAGGTTCTTGACTATGTCCTCGCCCTTGTAGCCTGAATAATCTTTGGTTACCGTTTGCCTGAAAAGCTTCTCACCCCAACAGCGCCCAGCCACAATGACATAGTTTTCGGTTGGGCTGGACTGGAACTTGACGCTTTCCGTTCTTGTGGTTATGAGCTGCGGAACGTTAGCGCCTCTGCCAATGCAAATGTAGCCATCCTGTCCCACATTGAGCGGATAGGTGCCGTTGGGGCTGTATTTGCCGTTCCAATTCTGCAGATGAAGCTCCCAACTGCTAACCTCTTTTGTGGCGCCCAAATGCACGAGAGCTTCTATGATATCAACTTGCGGGATGCCTACAGAACCCAAAGCAATCGTCAAAGCTGGAGCATTAACGCTCACTGCTCAACACCCCTCCGATAAAAAGAAGCATCCGAAGAGCCGCTACTCCCCGACCTCGAAGTGACCGCTGATTCTCCCGCCCTTTGGATACTGCGCGTATGCGTAGGCGTCTCAGCCGTTGCACTGTTGAAGCTCTGCACACTGGCTGTGGCAGTGTTCATGCTGCTGGCAAAGTATGCCATGGCAGCGGCAGCCGCAACAATCACAGCAATTCCTACCCCAGTGAGAGCAAGGAAGGTTCCATAGCTGATGTTTAGGGCGTTTTGCGCCGCAGTTGCTACCCAGCAAGCCGCAGAATAGACCTTTTGAGCCACGGCTAAGCCCGTGCTGGTGCGCAAAAACAAACCCATAACTGAGACAACCATCATGGCAGAGTTGAAAACCTTCATCTCCGAATCATTGAGCAATCCAAACTGGTTGGCAACATAGCCGATGGCTGTGCCTGCAGCGCCCAAACCTGCAAGAGTTGAACCCAAACTCTTAACACGCGTTGCAAGAGTTTCGGCGTCTGTTTGTATTCTTGAAAACTCGTTGCTGGCGCGGTTCACTGCTCTTATGGTGACGGCGATTTCTCGAAAGCTCATAGCCCCGCCTCCGCTCTTGCCTGTTCAATCGCTGAGACTATGACGGTTTCCAGTTCTGGGAGGTACTGTTGGATGGCTGGGTAAAGGTAGGGCTGTGCCTGCATGTACTTGGTGCCAAGCTCAACAAAAAGGGCATAAGTCGCATCTGCACCGATTTCAGCGACCCATTCCCTGATTTTGGCATAGATAGTGCTGCGAAGATAACCCGTTACCATCGGCGCATTCTTGACGGCTTGAGCTTTGACATCGGCAGCCCAGCTAGCCAAAAAGCTATGGACTTCACGCTGCATGCCCGAATCGAACCTTTGCATAGCCGCTTTGAATTCTGCTATGCCGTCGATGTCGCAGGTTACTTCTACCGCCGTTTTGCTTCACGCTCCGCTTTTTTCTTTTCTTCCTCAGCCATTTCGTCAATCACGTTTAGGATATGGCAGAACTCCTGTACTGTTCGGGCTGGTTGTTTTGCAAGTTGGGTCGGGGTCCATCCGAAGGTTTGGCATAGCCTAAACTCGACAAGAGAGCTGTGCGGCTTTCCTCGTCTAACTGCTCTAGTAAAAAACGCAAATCCTCACGAGCCAAACCATTCAGCTTATTGGCAACTTTCGAGAAGAGTTCCCCAAGCTCAATGGAGATTCCGTCTTCTTCGCTCAGCAGCTTCTCAAGGGTTATAGGGTGGCTTTGTGGCTGCCCATGCATGCTGGCGATGATTGTTTCCGCTTGGATGGCTATGAAGTCGCTGCTTTCAACGTCACCGGATAGTTTGTTGTATTTGGTGTGTTTTTGGATAATGCGGTTTCGCTTAGCCCACGTTATCTCGGCAAAGCTATAGGTGCCCTGGTATTCTTCGCCGAAGCGTCCATCGATTTCTAATTTTTCTGTTTTCATGGTTTGTCCTCCGTGACTATGAGATGCTGAGCGGTCCTCTAGCCGTGAAAGGTACCTTTGCGTAGATCAGGTCCTCTGATTTGCCGCTCAACGAAAAATTATCCCATTTGGTGTGCTCAACGCTAACCTTGTTAGCGCCGCCCAGCCCAAATTCAAGGCTGGATTGCTCTGTGTCGGCTAAGATATCGTCGGCTTCTTGCTTGCTTTCAAACTCGAAGCTGAGTTCTCCAGTCAAAAGCCGCTTACCCCATGTCAGATACTTGGCTAAGTGCCCGTTTGTCGACCGTATGACCGGAACAGCCTTGCAGGAATTGTCAATTTGCAGTTTCCAAGAAGTAACCCGCTCACAAGCTACGCCGCCGATTTTCACGTAGCTCTCGCTGCCTGAGACAACGCCTGCATACTCGGTGTAGGTGGCGTTTGCAATCTTGGCAGTTGTAACCTCAACGTCTTGGCTTGGAAATTCAGCTTCGCACTCTAAAATGCCGTCTATGTCGCATGTTAGGGTGGCTTTGTTGAAGCGTGCGCCCTTGTAGAGCAGACTTATGATATCGGTTGCTGTGATGAAGATGTCTTTGTAGTAAAGCACCTGTAAGGAAAGACTGACGTTTAGCTCCTGTTTGACGTACTGCAAGAGGTTAATGGGCGCATCAGAAGGAATTGGATATTTGAGTTTTAGCAGCGGTTGTCTTAGTCCACGTTTTAGGGAAACCACGTCAACTGAGCCTGTGCCTGCCACTCGGATGTTGTTTGGGTTAATGTCTGGGTCTAGGTTGCTGCAGGAGTGCCCAAGCATCGCTGGGCTAGCTGGAACCACGCCAAAAGAGCCTTCGGTAACATAGTAGAACTTCTCTTGGTCACTATGGTATGTGTCAACCATATTTTTTCACCTGTAACTATGAAATGGCTATGGACTCAAAGAGCCAGGCCACGATTTGGATTTCTTCTTTGAAGATGAAGGGTTTGACATCGACCACGTCAACGTCTTTGTAACTGTGAATATCGCAAAACGTGACGCCTCGCACGTCAATGGTTGCTTGGACAAAATCACAGTTCAAAACGGCTGGGGAACCGCCGTCTGACGGGTTAGTTGTTTTTGCTAACATGTAGAGAAAGCCGTCGTTGTTGACGTAGTTTGTAAGGTCAGAGGTTAGTGTAAGGGTTAGAGTTTCATCGGTGCCTGCAGAACCAGTTATCGGATTGCTCCAAGCACCAGCTACGTTATCCCAAATTTTGAGAGTTATGCCGTTTCCTTGTGGTGCAGTCCCAAAGCCTTCAAACGACAAAACCACACGCTTTAAACATTGTTTTCTGGGTTCATTGCGGATTTCCCCCGATTTGAAGCCTATTTTAAAGCGGAACAGCATAAATGGGTATTCGCCGTTGCCATTTGCGCTTTTAGAGTGCTTAGCGTCATCGCTGCTCCAGAGGTTGGCATATTCCGCACTTGACAACTCTGCCCACGAAGCATTAGAGGGTTCAGGTTCGGTTGTGGCTGTTGCATCATACGCTTTATGGGTTGTTGAGGTTGCGTCTAGTGGGTAAAAGTTGTAGGTGGTTCGGTAGGGTAGGTTGCGGTTTTCTTGGATGATTAACAGAAGCTGCTCAAGAACTTTATCCCGCATAACTCTGCCAATGTCAGCGTTTGAAACGGGCTTGTCTGTGGTGGTTATGGTTGCTCGAAGAGAGTAAATGCGCCGTCTTAGTTTGCCGTCGAGGGTGTGTTTTTGCTGCTGGCATGGGTCGCTGGTTTTGGAGATGGTGATTTGGGCGTCGTAGTCTTTGAGCAGTTCCCGGTCGTAGTTTGCCTGTGAGCACAGCACATTGGCTAAGCCACCGTCATCCTTGACAACTCTTAACCGAGACTCGATAAGCCTTAGAATGGTAACAACTGGGTTTTCAAGCTCGCTCAACTTGAAATCAGCCTCCTTACCACGCTTTTGAAATATAGCCGCTGATTTGCAAACGTAAACGGCGTCACGGTTTGGATTTCGTAGTCTTCGCCTTGACGCCCAATCTTGTCGTGTACTCGAACGGGAAGGAACGTGTAAAACGCCAAATAGTCGTTAAGGTAATAACCCGCGTCCAGCATCACCTGTTCAGCTTTGAGAGCAGAAACAACAGCGGACAAATCCAACGGCTCGCCATATTCCACAGTTGCAGACGCCTCTCGAACGGGATAAAGCGTTACAGTTTCGCCTTTGATTTTTAGAATCCGTGTGAACTGGGTTGTGGGCTCCTCATAGTGGAGGAAAAGTTGGGCTAGCCAGCAAACAGTGACCATTGCCTGCTTGTTTTCAACATAGCTAAAGTCGGCATGTTTGGCACCCCAAAACATGAATTCTTCCGCATGTTTGCCGATGATTTCTACGCTGAGTTTGAGGCTGGGTTGGTCGTGGTTTTGGCGGATTTTCCAAAGAATCCCGCTTGTGACTGCGTCGTAGTAGTCGCATGCGGAGAACCTACTGAGTACGTCTATGTAGCCAGCCCAGCAAACCGCTGGGTCATAGGCGGGATACTTGGCGCTTGCCCTAATGCTGTTTAGCGCATTGTAGACTTTTTGGCAACTAACACTCCAGCCCTCAACCGCATACAAACCCAACAGGGCATAGGCGAATGGATCATCGTAAACCTCATTCTCACTTAAGCCAACTCTGTGCCATTTGCCATCTGCGGGGTCGAAGTCTAACCAGAGATTTTCAAAGCCCGCCCTGAGAAAGCTTATTGCTTTGCTCATAATGCCCTCATAGATGGAAGCGTTTGAGGTGTCGTGTTTTCCGGCTAACATCTTTAAGCCGATTAGGCCATAGAGGCATTCAACGTCCAGTTGCAAAAGCCAAGCATCGCCAATCGTGACGGCTCTTGCAAAGCCGCCGTAGGCCTGCTGGTCCTGCATGATTTTAAGGAAAGTTCCACCCGCCAGCTTAGCAGAATCCAAATAGCGTGAATCACCCATGAGTTCATAGGCTCTTAGCAGCGCAGGTATCGTTCGGCAGGCGTCTATACTGTAATAGTAGGTGCTGACCTCTGCGCTTTGAAACCCTCCATATGCTTTACGTGCTGGGTCAAGGCACTGCTGGGTTAGAACCCAATCGGCTAAGCCCTCGATTTTGGCGTGGATGTCGGGTTTTCTGTCCTCAAATTGTGGGGCAGAGTAGGCTTCGCATAGGAAGTCGATGGCAAAGCTAGCCGCTAAAACACCTTTACCAAAAGCGGGGTCTGGTGTCCTGGGTGGAATAACGTAGACATAGGGCGCGTAGTCCATGACGAATTGGAAGTAGGTTTCAGGTACGGTTCCCATGGCTAAGCGCTCCCCACGTAAGGCTCTTTGAGGCTGGCAAGAATGCGCTCGAATTCATTTTGCAGAACGGCTAGGCTGGGAAGTGACGAGTTAGAACTGCTCAAGTCGCCGACACTGAAGTTTAACCCGATGGCTGAACCGCCAGTCAAATAGCAGACGGCGTAAATAGCTGCCAAAAGTGTGATGGCTTCTTTTTGGGCGTCGGTGCAGTTTTGGTGGTCGATATCAGCGGATAGTTCAAGCTCTAAAGTGACCTCTGCACGCTTAATCATTTTCAGAACTTTCACGTCAGAAATATCCGAATCCTTTAGGTTTAGGACATCTCTGACGTCTTCCGCTGATACGCTACCCACTGCTATGCAGCTCCTTCGCTTTGTTGTGGTTTGCCGCCCATCAGTTCTTTGATGCCTGCGATTATTCCGCCTACCATGGAACTGCCAAGGATGCCGAGTTCGACGTTTCCAACTGGAAAGCCAAGCCCCATCCAAGTAGCTAATGGCGGTAGAACGAAAGCGGCAAACATCAAAAGCGCTTGCTGTTTGTCTGACAACTTCATTTCTCTTTTACCTCCTTACTTTGAACCCCTGCTTCGGGTTGGCTATCCCAGAGCTCCCAGCCAAATTTGACGGCGTTCTTGCGGAACTCTTCTGCTCTTACCAGCCCAAGCTCGGCGGCTTTAATCAGATCGGCGGGCACAAGCTCAGGCGTTTCGGGGCTGCCAAAATTCAGCCTAACCTTTGCCTTAGTAGCGTCTAAGCCTGCCTGAGCTACCGTGACAGCAAAGATTTCTTTCTCAACTTGGCGTTTGATGTAGCGCTGGACGGGTTTTATGAGCATGTCCTGTAAATCAAGTGCTGCTCTTGCCGATGCTTCAGTGAAGCCTGGAGTGCTAAACAACCTGGGCAGAGGCGTCTCGCAACCAAGATAAAACTGGTTAACCATGTGGTCGATATAATACTCGAAACGTGCCCTTGGGTCAATAGAAACCGGATAAACGCCGACGGATTTGGAGCCGCTAAAAAGCCACTGCCCCTCTTCTGGGCGGTTCTTTATTGCAGACTCATACTTTTTGATGGTGTCTTCCTTTTGGCCCTCAAGTTGCACGACGACGTCGGGTCCAGCATACTTTTTGAAGATGTTTGGCAGAATTTTCTCTATCTTGGCTTTCATCCAAGCATACGAGGGACGCTTATCCGTGTCGATGGTTAAGGTGTGTAAGAGCACCTGAAGCAAGCCAACACCGAACCCAGACGGAACATCGCCGTTCAGGCGCCAGTGAATAACGGCTTCGGGCTTTAGCTCGTTTCCAGCGCTGCCCGCATAGCTGCCACTAAGCTGGTACCCTGTGACTTTGTAGGGAATTTTAAGGGTAGGAACAGAGCTTAGCTCAATGCGTTGAACTGAATCGATCGGCATACGCAAAGTATCCGCTAGCCGTTCCGGTGTGAGTTTGAGCCAGAAATCGTTGCCGCAAGCAATCAGCGGCTTAGCCATATCATTTAGAAGCCCATCCAAATTGATGTCTTCACAGAACCTATCCACAGCCGCCTTAGCCTCAGAAGCCTTGTCGTATTTCTCATCGACAGTGGTGTAGAAGCCCATGCCAACCGCCGAAGCTGCCAACAGATCAACACTGCTTTTGCAGGTTGGGTCTCGGTCATACAGCTTCATAACGTCTGCCAATGGGATGCATGAGGTGTCAAAAAACACTCTATCCTTTGGCGAAGCCACGCCAGAAGCAGGCGCATAAGAGAGCACTTCACGGATTTTCTTCAAGACATTACTCATGCAGGTTAACCTCAAACGGTTCTTTGATTCCCAAAAAAATGGGGAAAGAAAATGATGGTTTAGAGCAGCCTATGTCATAGTCTGCTTTACGTTGGTCATTCGGGCAATAGCTTTGGACCGGAGAATTCCTGCGCCAAACCTTGTGGTTCCACGGACGCCGTATTTGCCGTTTTTGACGTCTTCCCAGTCTTCCACAGTTACGTCTCGTCGAAGAAGCATAACTGAAGCCACTCGGGTGTCAATTGCATACATTGTTCCGTTGGGTACCAGAGTGCTCGATTGCACCGTCATGCCAAGTACGCTACCGATAGTGCCTTGAGCAATATCTGTTTCACTACTTGGTAGATAGACGGATTTAACGAATTTATCATCGTTTAGCAGTTGATGCAGTTGCATTTCGTTGACGGCAAGAATGTTAGGTCGCCAGTTTTCTCTTCTGACAGCTTCATGCAAGCTCAAAAGAGAAGCCCAGCTAGCAACAAGACCGCCGCCCGCCAATTCTGCGCCAGTTGCCAAGTCGCCTGCTTGAACTGCAGCATACAATGCGATGATAACTTCAGTTTCTCTTTGTCCCAGCGCCCTGCCTACGTTATCGACGGCTTTGTTCATTACGTTCCAGGTTGCGTCTTCGAGGTATTCACGGGTCCATTCGTCTGCGGATTCTGCTAATTGGTTGGTGTAGATGTCTACGGTTGAGGCTTTCTTTGCGCTTAGTCTTGTGATCGCGCCTTCTGCATAACGGTAGCCAACTGCTCCGGCATCCAGAGGAAAACGCTCCATCGCCTCAGTCGTCGGCATGACAGTGATTATGTTTCTGCCGATGAGCTCTGGCCATGCGGCGTCAACCATTGTGTCGTGCATTCTGCCAAGAGCGCCCGCCATGTCACTGAAGAAGTTCTCTTTGACGCCTGTCTGTGCATAGCGTTTTAGGAATGGGTGCTCGGTTTTCTGCTTGAGCTTCTCGTAGAGTTCATGCTGCTCGTTAGGCTTAGCCATCAGAGCTTCGAAAAGTCTTGGTTTCAACGCTATCACTTCTCCACTTCAATGAAGATCAGGTCGCCGTCTGCGGTTGCGGATTCAAGGGCGGTTCCGAGTTTGCGGTTGTAGAATACGGTGTAGGTTGCTGCGCCTGCTTCGTTGACTGGTTGGTCTACATGCTGGGCTACTTTGTTGCTGCCAGCACTGCACACACCGTATCCACGGGCGATAGCCCCATTAGCTGTGACTTTTACTCTGCCCTTTTTGAGAACAGGACACATGTCGCCAATTGCAGCTGTCTTTGTTGCTACGCCTATGGCCATGTCTCCGCCTGGGCTAGGTGAGACTTTGTCGTCAGAGCTAAGGTAGACCGGTGAGCCTTTGGTGATTGCAGCTTCAGCCTCAAAAGATTCTATGACGGCTTTGGGGTCGTCGGTTTCTCCTACAGCCATCCAGCTTTTGCCAGTTTTATCAGCCATAAAAAGTCAAATCAATCTTTGTTGAATTTCCCAAAGTTCGTCCTTTGGTACTCTTCCTCATAGAAATGAGCATAAACACAGCTAGCTACCTCCAGCTTTCGCTTCTAGCTGCACAATTACTCTTCGCAGTTCTTGACACATACGCTGTGGTCCTAAACTCCAACTTCGTTGAACCATGGTCGAGGGCAAAACGGCTTCAACCATTTTAGCTGCTTCAGAGACAGCTATCATTTTAGGCGGATTCTTGAGCAAGCCGCCACTCGGGACTTGTTTGCGTAAGTCCTCGATTGTCTTTTGTGCTTCAATTAACTTGCCTTCTGTTTGGGTTAGCTTTTCCATAACTTGCACGTTAGTCTCGGGAATACCAGGAACAGCTACGAGGCTTAACTCGGCATTATGCAATCCATGCGGGACTTTGCCGTCCACAAGATCGACGGCTTCGTAGTCTGCGCCGACGCTGACGTGCTGGATTAGGCCTTTGCGGATTTTCTCAGCGGTTGACTCATCGTAGATTTCCGCTTCATACCAGAGGTTGTGACCATCCCAATCGGTCTTTGTAACTTTGCCGATAGCGTTGGGAACGGCAACGTGCTCGATGTAGACTGGCGCATTGGTCAGTTTGTTTGTGAAGGCTTGCAGCTCCTCGGTCGTGTAGATGTTGTGGTTTCGGCTCATACCCGTGCACATGGCTACGCCCCGAATACGCAAGGGCTTATCTGACATAGCCTCAAGAACCGTAAAAGGCAAAAGCGAAGCTACATGCTCCCGAACACGCTTACAATCCTTACAGCCAACGCCCTCCTGAGACATAGCTAAATCGCCAAAGAAATATCCGCTAACTACTCATTAATGGCTTGAGAGCCTAAATAGGATAATATCGTAAACACGACGCATAAGCAACTGGCTTTTATTTAGGATAGTGTGGAATAGAAGACATCAGCGCTTCAGGTCCCTGTAGATTTTTCATTATGCCTAAAAAGGGGTGACCTAAACCGAAGTCAATCTGCTCATAAAGAGCAGTGGATGAGGGATTATAATCAACTATATTTTCTGGCGGTATATTTATTTAGTTTTCTAAAAAGAAGCATTATCTCGGGTGATATGACCCCTATACTGGTGGTATAAACAATACAAATTATTATTACTAACCGATTAGAACTAAGAAATTTCACAGCAACTGATGCTCAAGGCTTATTAGAGTTATTATCAACTCCCCGAGTTAATTGTTTTCTTGGTGACAAGATTACGACACAACAGGAGGCTTTATCTGAAGTTGAAAAGAAAAGCAAAGATGATGCACATATCGCTGTTTCTCTGAAAGAAGAAAAGTTTCTAATTGGCGAACTATTTTATTTATTTGAAGCCCCAGATACTTATTCTATAGGATACAACTTTAATGCACAATATGAAGGAAAAGGGTACGCAAAAGAAAGCGTAAATGCATTTATACAATATCTTTTTACAGAAAAAAAGCCAGAAGATTATATGCATACGTTGAGGAAGATAACTATCGCTCTCAAAATCTGTGTGAAAAACTGGGTATGCGTAAAGAGGGTTGCTTTTTGGAATTTATTTCATTTACCACTTATAGTAATGGGGTTCCTAAATACGAAAATACGTTTCAATATGCGTTGCTAAAAAAAGAATGGGAAGCGCAGCAAAAAGCTTAATCGTCAAGAAATCGTAAAGTTTGCATTATGCCCGACGGTGGCGGCCTGCCGGTCGACCTCTTCAAAAGCGTTGTGTAGGGTCACGTCTTCGGTTAGTAAATCCTTCTTGGATGCTTTGTAAGCGTCTACGCTTGAAGCGTATCATAGTCCAGCAACAGCCTGTCGCATCAGAATCTGCCATCATTACCCCAGCAGAATCATTAATCCTGCAATTATCTTAGAAGCGGTAATATGAACAATTTCTCGTTTTTCAACTAGTTCCAAACCAAAAATACATTCACCGCTGTAGACAATAGCAGGGGTTTCTAAAGATCAAGACTAAGAAGCATGGCAATTTCTATTCCTACGTCCGTGGGCATCTTATGGCATGCCCTTATGATTTGAATTGCACCCCCCCTTTTATTACCTGTGAAGAAAGACAAACAGGTTATGGGCGAAGTCAGTTAAGTTTGAGGTGCTATTGTCTACTAAGTTGTGGTGTTACTCATTTTTGGATAAGAACACATATATCAGTAATACTCATTTTTGAGTTGTTACTCATATTTGGTGAGTTTTATGTATGGCAACCTAAAAACCCAGAAAAACCGAAACAACATGGCAGCCCTACTTTTAGGCGTCGTCGCCGGAGTCATAGCTAATTTCGCAGAAAGAGCTGACGCCCTAGCAACAGGAGGCAACGCCACACCCTTAGGCTACATAAACACCTACACGTGGATTCTAGTCTCAGCTGCCCTATTTGGCTTCGCAGGTGCCATCATAACAACAGAAATCCAAGCCCTAATTGGACTCATAACAATGTCAAATCCGCTCTCGTGGTTATGGCCTATAATTAACTTGGTATTTGCCATCGTAGTGGGTGCTATTGCTTATGGGTTTACCCGTTTCCGTCCCCAAACAAAACTCAGCCTTAAACTCTTTAGTATGAGTGCTGCCTGCGCGTTTCTAAATATCCCCGCAGTTTACGTTGTGATTGTACTGGCGCTTGGTTTACCGTTCGTGGTTTACCTTGCGGCTCTGCCAATGTATATAGTGTTGCAGCTTGTTCCATCTACGATTCTTTCATATATGCTTGTTAGAGCCCTTAAACGCTCCAAAGTCCTGACCTGAGATGATATATGGTGTATAATCAACGTTGCTCAAAGCAAAATGTAGATATAATAATCGCCAAGTTATCTGCTGGAGAAAATTTAAGTATTTACGAAGCGGAGTATGCAGCGACAGCTGTCTTTGATAGTCTTACCAACAATGATTCTGGTACTCTTGCGTTGTTAGTTGCATTTTTTGGTGGTTTGACGAAAAAACAAGCCACCGTAGATGAATTAGCTGGCATGGTAAAGGCTATGGATGTGACCCGCGCCTTCACTTTTAACTTCAACGTTGATGCACCTATTGCGACTGCTGGAGGCACTGGCGGTGATACTCTCCAAACAATAAATATCACAACGCCTGCAGTGATCATAGCTGCTGCAGCCGGCGCATATGTAATAAAAAGTGGTACTAAATCTTTCTCATCTAAAAGTGGTTGCATAGATTTAGCTGAGGAATTAGGCGTCAATGTCTATGCCGCCCCTGAGGTAGTGCAGAAATGTTTGCGTAGTATTGGAACTTCAGTTTGGGCCTCTCAAGGCATATACCCGTGGATGCGTCCGCTTATTGAGTTAGGTGCCTGTGAGTCAGCTGCTGAAGTTATGCCGTTGCTTTACTCGTTGCGGCTTATGATTGCTACGGGACTCAATCCTTTCTCGCTTAGACGCCAAGTAAGGGGGGTTAGTCAACCGTTTACGGAAACAATCGCAGAGGTTTTGGCTAAAAGCGGTTACGAGCGAGCTTTGGTGGTGTTGGGTTATGGAGCAAATGAGGGTACTCGAATCGATGAATTCTCAAATCTGGGTCGAAACGTAGTTTCTGAGGTAAAGGCTGATGGTTCGGTTATTACGTTTGATTTTTATCCTCAAGACATTGGTTTGCGGTTGGGTGATGTACGGGATGTGGTTTATCCGGGAAGCCATATTTTAAATGCGCAGGTTGTAGCTAATGTATTAGCTGGTAAAGACCGAAGTGCACGTCGGGATTTGATTTTGTTAAATGCCGCTTCGATTCTGTACTTGGCGGATAAGGTTGTTGACTTCAAAGATGGTTATGAACTTGCTAAGCAAGCTGTCGACGATGGGTCTGCTATGGTAAAATTGAGGCAGTTGGTTGCGTTAAGCGGTGGTCGTGGAGATAAACTTGAATTAATTCTAAACTCATCTTTAATGGAGGGAAACCGAAATGTCTAATGGTGAATTGACTGTTGCTTTTTCGGCTGAGCGGATGGTACGCCTCAAGAATGCGCGTGCATTGTTTGAAGGTGACACTAAGCAGAGTATAGAGTTAGATGCGTTTGTTGATTTGCTGGTGGAAACTTTTCTCTCTTATCGTAATCTACGTGGTGCGCATGAGAGTAATCTGCTCCAAAAACTCGCTGACAAACCCTAATGCTCAACTTTAAACCAAAGAATTATCAGTTCCTCAATCCGCTCTTCGCTTGTTAACTTTAATTTTTTTGCGTCGTCTGCTTTTAGGAACCCTGCGCCGCCTACTAAGCTGGGTGCTTCTTTGCCGCCCCAGATATAGGGCATAATCCAAACAAACAATTCATCCGCAAGGTCTTCTTTAAAGAAGCTCCAGCGGACCTCTGCACCGCCTTCAACAAGCACCTTCTTGATGCCCCGACTTCTGAGTGCCAGCATTAATTCTCGAAGGTTGACTGTTTGTTCCGCGTTTGAAGTGAACACTTCGACTTTTTTGTTTATGAGTGCTGCGATTTTTTCTTTTGGCGCACTTTTTGATACCGCTATCAGTGTCGGTGCGTAATTTGTGTCTAAGATTTTTGCTGTTAGTGGTGTTCGGGCATGGCTGTCTAGTATGATTCTGAGGGGGTTTTTTCCGTTGACCTCTCTGACTGTTAGTGATGGGTTATCGGCTATGACTGTGTCTACGCCGACAATGACCGCGTCGACAGAGGCGCGGATGTTATGCAGCATTCTTTTATGTGTTTGCGTCATGAATTGGGTAAATTCTTTACCGTTACGGTCGGCTGGCGCTATCTTGCCGTCTACACTCATAAACCCTCCAACGATTATTTCTATGCCCTGCATACTTATGCCTCTTGATTATAGCCAAGTAATCGATAGTGTGCCGATACCTAAAAAGTCTCAGGGTTGAATTGAGCATACGCTTCTCTTTATCTCTAGTATTTGACAAAATGGGCAAAACTTGTCGCGGGTTTTGTTTTTTGTGGGGATGGGTAGGTATGTTGAAAGCTGATGCCTGCGTTGTTGGATAGTCTCTAGGTTTTTGCGTTTTGAGTACGGGCGTGTAAACGTTAAAGTTGCGAGACATTCAAGCAGCATAGCAACCCCCCGCCTATTCTTAGCGGTTTACCCTTTGTCGATTCTATCCCTTTGAAAGGCAACAGAGAAGCAACATGCTCCCTAACCCGTTTACAATCTTTACATCCAACGCTATCTTGGGACATAGCTAAACCGCTAAAACAAGCCGTAACAACAGATTAATGTCTTGAGAGCCTAAACACAATAATATCACAAACATGACATACACGATTGCGCTTGCAAACATATGCTATCAGCATATTACCTTAACCTCCAAGGAATTATTTTGCTCTAAGCACCTATGTTGTACGAGTAGATCGCTTTATCTAACCGCCTATTACTTAGTTGCTCGTGGATACGTTTGCAAGGAATCGATCATCACAAACTATCGTTAAAAATTTTCAAACAGTGCCTCGCTAAACCCCAGCTATATGAGAAAAGCACCAAAAAATTCTGGGATGACCCATACATTTCAGCGCAGATGCTAAACCTCCATTTGAACACCGAGGGGGACTCAGCCAGCCGGAAAAAAGCAACCGTTGAAGCAGAAGCAGCATTCATAATACGAAAAACCGGTATAACCAATGGAAAGGTAGTACTTGACTTAGGCTGCGGTCCAGGCTTGTATGTCAGAGAGTTTGCTAAAACTGGCGCAAACGTTACTGGCATAGACCTGTCAGACCGTTCAATCAGTTATGCCAACGAAAACATTAAGCCCTTTTTTAGTAATGTTGATTTCAAGCGTATGAACTATCTGGATTTGGCTTATGAGGGTTTGTTTGACATTATTACGCTGATTTTCTATGACTTCTGCGTGCTTTCACCCGATGAACAAAAGCAACTGCTAGAGAGAATCAATCGTGCACTGAAAACTGGCGGCATCCTAGTTTTCGATGTAATTTCTGAGAACTACAAAATCCAAGAAGCAACCCACATCTCAATCTCCGAGGGTGAAGGTTTTTGGAGCCCCGAACCCTATATTGAAATTGCAAACACTTACGTGTATGAAAAACCAAAGATTCTTGGTCAGCAGTATACTGTCATAACAGAAGACGGCAACATAGAAGTTACGCGGTTATACACTCGACTCTTCAGCCAAACAGAGCTCACAGAGCTATTGAATGAGTGCGGTTTTGGAGTGGAAAGTATCTTTAAGAATCTAAAGGGTGATCCCCTCTGCGAAGGGTCTGAATCCTATGGAGTTTTTGCGAGAAAGGTTTAAAGTGGAAATTTTTCAGATAAAATGACGTATTTTCCTTGTATATTCTATTCTCGGTCCGTAGGCCCGTATTGTCTTTAAGGGTGTCAATCAAAGACTGGGTTATGTACTATGACTCCGTCTTTGGCAACCGATATGTATGACTTCAGTTTTTCATTCTTCCATTTAACCTCTACCCTTGCCTTCTTTATGCCTATTCTATCTATATAGGCTACGGGTGGTATCGCTCCGATTTCAGCGTACCAGCAAAGTCTAAATCGGCTCTCGCACGCTCAAGTTTTTTTAGGGCGTTCTTCCTAGAACGGGTAACATTCGGTGTTTCCATTCTGAGCTTTCTAGCAATCATGTAATCGGAGGCTCCAGCAGCTTTCAAACGTAAAATCTGACGCTCACGTTCAGTCAACGCCATAATTAGTCTCCTCTTTAGAAGTGCTATGTAGGTTCACGCCTTCAGCTATCAGGTCCTTCTCTGATGCTTTGTAGGCGTCTACACCGAAACTTGTCATAGCCCAACACCAACCGCGCCGCTCAACAACCGCCGAATCCAGTTCTTTAGCAAGCCGCTTATTCATCCGAATAATTCTGCGAGTCACTTGATGCCGGGCAATCTTGAACTCAGCCAATTTGGCGGCTATGTCTTTAGGCAGCATCCCGGGAGCGCCCGCTTCAAACAGCAGTTGAAGAATTGCTTTGTCAATCGCATCTTCACAGGCTGCCTCTTCGATAAGCGACTTCTCAAAATGCAGTGAATCTTTCAGGCCAGCAAAGATAACCCTGAGCAGTAGCTTTATCTCAGCGACGTCTCGGTCGAGTTTCTTGTCCTTGGCAAGTAAATACTTGAGTTTTCCAACCTTGTCAGCTTGGCTACGCTTAGTTTTTGGCGCTTTTTGGGCTGAAATTGGCATGTTTTGAACAGGTTCATCGCTTGCTTCCATGTCAAAATGCACACTCCAAGGTTTTCGCTCCATTCAGACAGGCAAGTTTTAGCGGTCTAGCATCTACAGCGATTAACCGTAGAAAAGCAACTTCTGAAAAGCATGGACTTTTCCCATACCTTCGGCTGAGTGCTAAAAGGGCTTTTGAACAGGTTTTTACTGCCCTTAGCGCTGTTTGGGTTGTAAACATTTGTTTTACTGTAGTGTTTTCCAACCTGGCATCTCCTCGTTTAGTCTTTCAGCTAAAAAGTAGAATTGCGGGTGCGTGCTCTGTGGATTAGCGATTACTTTGCCTTTCCGACGTAAACGCAGTACTATTCGGCGAAAAGCGTCATGTTTAAGCTCTAAAAAGTCACGGTAGCTAAATTCCCGCGTTATCTCTCTTGCCTTGTTGAGAACGTACGCCTCAAACAGAATACTACTGAATGTTCTCTGATACTCCTCTTTAACACAGTCTAGGCTGTATGGTTCGCGTCTGGGTTTTTGGACTTGATACTGAAAAGTGTTAACTTGCTGGATATTTACGACTTGGCCAGCGGTTCGGACTTGAGCGGCACCTGCTATGCCTTTCATAAAAGAATCTGTTAGGCTAAGTGTCAAGTGGCATACGTCCATGCCGTTGTCTTTAGCCCACTGAACATAGACCTTCCAGCGCTGGAACTCTTCGAGGTTGGGAGCTCTAAAATTACAGATAAGATTCTTAGGCTGCACTTCCAGCTTTGTTTGCTCCCCAACCACACGTGCCCCTCAGTTACGGCTTGAACTTCTCGCAAGCATCAGACGAAGCTACACGTCCAACTGACCGTTTACCCTGCATCGACGGCTCAACACAGCGCCCACACCAAAAAGAACAATCCATGCAGTAAAGAACCTGAGTGGGTTGCAATCCTGCGCCAGACTCTTCCCGCTTCCAATAGCAACCAACGCACTTTTTGGCGCTTATTTGGAGGGCGCCTTGTCGGTCATTGGGGCAAATCTTGCCTGGATAACGGCAAACAATCGCCATCTGTGCTGCCCTCCTTTTGAAGATACTTTACAAAAACAGGCGAATGGTTGGCTTTTCCTCGAGAAACTGTCAGGCAGTTAAAGTTGTCAACTTGAACGGTGCCAATGTGAAGCTTACCGCGATACAGCCAAACGTAAAGTTGTCCTTTTTCGTCGCGGCGATAAACAACCTTTAGCGACTGATCTATCAATCAGACGCCTCCATAGAAAAGAAAAAAGAGAAGGGGTTGTTTAGCGCTCTACAAATCGATTTCCGCAGTTTCTGCAATAATACCGCTGAATACCCCGATTTGATTTTCCAGCTTTCCAGTTTTTCTCGCTGCCGCACCTTTGGCATCTGACTTTCTTTTTGGGAGTACCGTTTAGAAAGTCCTCTGACAGTATTTTGCCGCAATGAGGGCAGTTGACTATCTTTCGATCCATTTTTCTCATCGCCTACCAAACTTGCGCTAGAGCGGAGACCTCTAAAAAAGAAAAAAGGGGAAGAAGCTGCGAAGAAACGACGACAACATCGCCACTTGCTTGCTAAGTCATTTTGTCGCCCAGCTGTTGGAGATTCAATTCCCATCCCCAGCTCCATTAATTTTTGGAAAAGCAGATTATCAGCAGCCGCTTCTTCAGCCCTTAAAAGATTTCTCATCGCAACAGCCAGACTTCAACTGCCCCGGTTAACCAGTTTCACATGGCTAAGAACAAACTCTTCTTCTCTAATAGCTTTTTGCATGAGGTCTTTAACGGCGTCACTTATGTTGCCCGAATAGTAAGGTCTTACGATTTCCTCGGCAAACTCGGTGAGTAAGGTCGCCGAAAAATCGTGCAAGGTCAAATCCACCGCTATGTCATCTTCAGTGGCTAAGACCGCCGCTTTCTTTTTCATTCGCAATCACAGTTTTACGGTCCTAGGCGCAGAATGCTAAAAAAGCAAGTGCTGCACCGACTGCTCAGCACAGTGGAGAGCAGAGTTAAAGTAATCCTTAGGGCAGAATACTTTTTCGTTTCGCAAAACACTCTGAAGCCAAGGTCAGCTTTCTTCGATTTGTTCTGGCTGATACTCAACAACAGTTAATTCAGTGTCATTCCCTTCAGTGTCGCTCTGCTGAACGGGTTCCGCAGCTTCACCGCTTGCAGGTTGTTCTTCCGCCATTTGCGAACCTGCCGATTTCCCTTGCAGTTCGCTCAATTTTTTCTCCAAATCGTTCTTGCGGGATTCAAGGCCGCTCAAAGCCGACTTTTTCGCTTCAATCTCCTCTTTCAGCTGCGCAATAATTTTTCCTTCAAGCACTCTCAAATCATTTTCCAGCATTTTCTCAGTTTGAGACAACGAAGCTAATTCATTCTCTAATTCGCGTCTCTTTATCTGGAGTTCACTAAGCGTTATTGTCTCGTTCATAGTGTTTTCACTGTTTCCAAGATACTGAAAAGAAAAATAATTAATTTATGAAGGGAAAATTCGGATTTAAAGTCTGATTTCCCCGGTATTTCTGCAGAGTTTCTTTAATTAAAAAAGCTGATTAGACAGCCTATTCCTTTGTTTTCTTTGTAAGTCTTTCTGGTACGCTCACTACTTGCACTATGTTGTCATAGTCTACAACGTAAACGGGTATGCCGTCTGGAGAATACTTTTCGAGCCGTTTTGCACTTTTCAGTTTATGTTTCACCTTGATTATTGAGCCGTCACTGAGAGTGTACGTGAACCATGGTTCCTCACCTTGCGATTCCGTTTCTCTTTGTTCTTCAACTGCTTCTCGGGTTGTGCGAATAAAGTAAAGTTGAAGAGATACTGATATGATTATGACCAGCCATGACACAGCAAAACCTGTTCTAATCGTAGTCCAATACAATGTCGCCCAATTGGGGCTGAATTGAAGTCCATACGAGTAGAGAGTTTCATTAACTATGGTGTCGACCCTGAAGAGGACAATTATTGTAACCAATGAGTAAGCGGTCATTAGTAAAAGAATCCAATTAAGTACGCTGCGTGTGGGTCTCAATTCCGCCATCCCTGATAACTGGGTTGGGTGAAAAAATTAGTTAAGCATTGTGACTTAGAAATCACTATTCTCAATTCTCCTCGCTGAATTTTGCTTTGCCGCTGAAGTAGAGTGGGGTTGATTTCGAAATGAGAAAAATGCAGTTAAGAGGACAGAAAGTTCAATACGTTATATTTTTTCTGATGTAACGCCGTCAAGCACTAAGATTTTTTCTTCGCCGGTCTTCACATTTCTGAACAAAAGCTTAAACCGAGGCGTGTAAATCACTGACCGCTCACTTATTTCAAAGACTTCTTCTACGATTCTGCTCACGTCCGCTGGGCGCTTAGCTATTCTTTCTTTGACAATATTCACATCTGCGTTTTCAGCAAATTCTGTTATTCCAAATTCCTTGAATATCTTCTGAGGGTTCTTCTCCGAAGGCGCAGATGGAAGCTTATCAACCGCTATGTCTCGACCATCTTTGTCCAAAACCAGGAAGACTTTTGTCTCATTATTCAATCGCTCTTCCCCAACAACCTTAACTGCTCTGGTGTTTTTGCCGGAGATGGAACCTTCCGGAACAAATTTGTGGTCTAAGAGAACAACTTCTTTGACTGCGTCATCAACTCTGAATGTGTACGTACACTTGCGATAGTAATCGAGGAAATATCTCCCACTCATCACCATGTACGGTTCATAATATTCTTCCATGGAAACAAACTGAATTTCTTCCGACTTAGGTTTGAATAAACCAAATTTGGCGAAAAGCCCTAGCTTAAATTTTTCGCCAGAAACCCTTATCACGGCAGGATCGATAGGTGCTTGATAAACAAGAGTTTTCCTCTCAACAATATTTTCTTTTAAGGTTGGAGTTTCAGCTGAGATAACAACTGGTTCAGCATTCATTGTTTGGATCAAGAGAGATACCTCCAAGTTTTTCTCAAGATTAAGTCTAATAACTATTATGAATTCGGAAACCGAATCAGAGCTAACTGCAGCCTCAGTTCGGCAAAAGAAGGC
>JAXDAO010000105.1:0-4007 GCA_034679745.1 Bathyarchaeia archaeon | reverse complement strand
GAACTTGATAGGTTTTTGCAGGCAGTTCGATCTTGTCAACGTCTTTTTCTTCGGGTAAGCCAGTTAGAATGAGGCCCTCTTCTTTTATTCCAGCGATGGCACGGATTATGGAATGCTGGGTTACGATAGGGGAATTGGCTTCCAAATCCTTGTAGATAACGAGTTTTTGGAATGAAAATAATCCTAAATCTGTCGATTGTTCTGTTTTCCACCCCATTTCAGTTATTGCCTGTTCAACTTTTGTGTAGTAATCAGCTAGGTTTTGCCCTTCCCACTCTTCAGGTAATGGTGGCAGGTCGATCTTGAAATCAGTCTTTAGTTTCGCCTGAAGTGCAGGATTGATGACGGCTTCATCTTCAATAGGTGGTACCGCGATGTTGTAAGGTTGCCTTATTGTTTCCTTTCCCAACTCTACGGGCACAAGAATAAGTGGTGATTGAACTTTTTCTTTTGTTTCAGAATCCACCCAGTTGAGCGTTCCAAAAGCTGCGTGTAATATTCGGACGCCCCGTTCACGGTAATCAAGAAGTGAACGACGCTCAAGAGTTTTTAGATTACGTTCGAGTTCTTGATGGGACAAATTCCCACAAACAAGCTGTTTTGCTGTAGGTCGTTTGGGTTCTTCTACGGTATCGGTTATAAAGTGTGATCTTGAAGTATCTTTTTCAAGGATTGTGGTTTTATCTTTGTTTTTTTTAATGCCTTGTGTTTTAGCCAATTCAGAATTGGTCTTTGCTTGTTTTGGTTCTTCAGGAGGAAGAAAGAATTCTAATCTGTTCTTTTTTATGACTAAAGACTCAAAGATCTTTTGGGAATCAGGTTGAGTGATTGTCAGGCTTCCACGTTTTGATTTTTTGAAATATAAAAGATTATTTTTTCTTGAAAGATCAATTAGTCGTGATTTCCAGTCTTCGACGCGTTTCATAGTAGCAGAGGTTAAAAAAGGGTCAGTCATTAAAGGCACATCCACTTTGGTACAGCTTAGCTTATTGTATTGATCATTCTTTAATATTTACGGTAGCTTAATCTGGCTCAAAAACAATCAATTATTTAACTTCTGTTTGTGAAAAGAGTCACTTGATACGTGATGCTTGATCTATTGCATCCGAAACGACTTTTAAAACGTTTTTAGTCCCTATTGAATGGATTTCAAGAATTTCAATGTTGATACCGAGCTTTTTGAGGTCTTGCTTACATTTTTCGGAGTTGCCACATGTGTCTAAGAGCATGATACCTTTGACTCCATTGAACATTCCTACAAAAACCTCTTCAGTGATGCCTTCGTGCATTAAGTTCTCTTTCATATCCGCAAAGAACTCTATCATACCTGGACCCATAAACATCAGGTTATGTTCGGGGTCAGCTTGCAAGAACTTGCCCTTGCCACCTAGCTGACAGTCGATGCAGTTAACAGCGTCAACCTTAACGATTTTGTATTCATCGGCTAACTTCTTCATTTCCCCATCTTGCCCAAGACACAAATCACCATAAACTAGAACAATCTTGCCGTGAAACCGTTTCTGAGTGTATTCCAGCATTTTCCGCAAATTGATTTCTAAGGAGTTATAATCTACATGGAAGTTTTTGCTTACAAAGACCAATTCTGCATCAAGTTTACCCTGTTCTTTGAGCTGCTTGAGCTCTTGTTTTAAGACACTACAAGAAACTAGGCAGACTTGAGGTTTTTTTTCATTTTTCCCCTGATAGACTGATTATCTGATCACAAATAAGCTTTTCAAATTAGCAACATTATGTAGGTACCTGTAGCAATTAGCTTTAAATTAAGCAAGTAAGCACTAGATCGGTTGGTGGGTTACCTACCAGATGGTTGGGAACTTTTGCTCTCTTCCTGAAAGCGCGGATTTTTCCAATCATATAGTGGGAACCCACCAATTCTTAGAAAAATCAAAAGTCGTTGAGAGAAATTAGGCTTTAAAGCAGTACCTCGGCCATTGAGGCCACTGCTGCGGCTGATTACATGTGCCGAAGTCCAAAGTTAGTTCCATGCCGATTTTTAGCTGTTCCTGCTCAATGTTCTGTATCATACCAGGGATTCTGAGTCGACCTACCATTTCGATTATGCCCACAGCATATGGTGTTAGTGCTTGGAACTGTTGGGGTGCAACATTGATTATAGTATAGGTGAGGAGCCTACCTTTACCTGAAACTTGGATCCAAGTGAACTCTTTGGAGTGGCAGTTACTGCATAGTGGGCGCGGAGGCAAATGAATTGTTCCGCATTTCATACATTTGCCAGCCATCAACTTACCCTGCTGTAGGAACTTATAGAATTGATCAATAGTAAAAGGCTCAACAATACTCATTAATGATTTCTCCTGTAAACGTGCACAGCCGCAGTAGCGCCCGATCCGCCGATGTTGTGCGTCAGACCGACCTGTGCGTCTTTTACCTGACGTTTTTCTGCTTGACCAGTAAGCTGTAGATACATTTCGTAAGCTTGTGCAACTCCTGTGGCGCCGACGGGGTGACCTTTGGCTTTTAATCCACCACTGGTGTTCACAGGGATATACCCACCCAGCGTAGTTGCTCCACTCTCCACTAGTTTTCCTGCTTCGCCGACTTTGCAGAACCCTAGATCCTCATATGCGATGAGTTCTGCAATAGTGAAGCAGTCATGTACCTCTGCCAAGTTGACTTGGTCGGGTTTTATGTTAGCCATTTCATAGGCAGCTTTTGATGCAAGTTTGGTTGATTTTAATGAGGTTAGGCTTTCTCTTTCGTAGAGTCCGATGACATCGGTTGCCTGGCCGCTACCGATTATGTGTACTGGTTCGTCTGTGTATTTGCTGGCGAGTTCGGGTTTGGTTATTATGATGCAGCTTGCGCCGTCGGAGATGAGACTACAGTCGTAGAGTTTTAGTGGCCATGCAACATACTTTGAAGCCAATACAGTTTCAAGAGTAATTTCCTTTTGCATGTGGGCTTTTGGGTTTAGGCTACCGTGATAGTGGTTCTTGACGGCGACTTTTCCAAACTGCTGCTCAGTCGTACCATAGGTGTGCATATGCGCGGTTGCCATCATGGCGAATAATCCTGGAAATGTGATGCCGTGGAATTGTTCAAATGGAAAATCGGCGGCCATCGCGAGGTATTCAGTGACTTCAGCAGTGGTTCGATGTGTCATCTTTTCAACTCCGCCCACTAAGACCGTGTCAGCAAGTCCTGAAAGAACTGCATAGATTCCTGAACTCAATGCAACACCTGAGGAACCGCAAGCTGCCTCTGTCCTGGTGGCTGGTATACCCGTTAAGCCTGCCCAATCCGCCAATGTACTACCTGTGTGACCTTGATGTTCGTATGCTTCACCCATATGGCCGATGAACATTGCCTTGATATCTTGTTTGGGCTGCAGTTTTGGGCAACGATTAAAAGCTTCAGATGCCGCTTCTGCGAAAAGCTCTCTTGCTAGCAAACCTTCGCGTTTGCCAAATTTTGACATACCGGCGCTAATTATGCTGACGAGTGGTTTCCCATTCAAACCAGAGTGCCTCTCTTCTGTAAACTATACATTGATGACATGCCAGAATAAATACTATACAAGTGAAGGGCGGTGGCAATTGTGTCTCCTTCAAGAACTGAACAGAGACTTCTCAGGCTTCTAATATAGTGTTAGCATGGAAGAAAAAAGGATAAAAGCATAACGCAAAAGGCTTCCGTTAATTCACTATTTTTTCCCAGTCTGCAATCCAGCCAAGAAACTCTTGAACAGGGTGCCCACCGTACGTCTTCAGTTTTTCCCTAAGTGCTACGTTTTTTACGACAGCTTTTTGAAAATCTAACATTTCCTTTTCGCCATCCGTCAAATAAAGGAAACCATCTACACCTGCTCTTGCACAGCGAGCAGAAACAGTTAACAGCTCATTAGGAGTTGGCACATCTTGAGGGCTATCGCCTGGACCATAAACGTAGAAGCTGATGTAGAATGGTTTTTTGAGCAGTTTCTTAAATCCACGTGCAAGCATTTCCCAATACCAGGGTGTAGCATA
>JAXDAO010000104.1:0-8130 GCA_034679745.1 Bathyarchaeia archaeon | reverse complement strand
AGCTTCTTCTGAAGAATTCGATAATCAAGGTTGTCGATTTGATACTTAAACTCGTGTCTTAGCACCATTATGTCTCATCTAAGACTGCAAATTTATGTTGAGTCGGAACTGTAACTAACTATCGATGCGTCTTTTACTCCATTGATTTTTAGAAGGTCATCAACCTTAGGTAAGTCTTTTGAGTTCATCCTGACTTCGCCCATTAGTTCGACGCCATCTGAATTAATGGTTCGAGAGCGAACTTTATGCTTCGGCAAAGCAGCTTGCACAGCAGCTTCAGCACCGCTCGCGTAATGAACCACCAAGAGGTATGCTTCAGGTCCATGGAACCGTATGCGTTCCAATGCAAATAACATAACCGCAATTATTGGTACACCTATTATGGCTATCATGTACAATCCAGCGCCACAGATTATGCCAACAGTAATAGTCCAGAAGGTGAACACAATGTCCTTTGGGTCTTTGATAGCAGTTCGGAATCGCACGATACTTAAAGCGCCTAACATACCTAGAGATAATGCAATGTTCGAGCTAATCGGTAAGACAACTAAAGTTACAACTAACCCTGTTAAAACGAGACCTACATTGAAATCCCTGTTGTAGACAACTCCTCTGAAGGTCTTACGGTAAATAAAAAAAACTAGCAAATTTATAACGAAAGAGAATGCTAAAGCTAAAATTACTCTTTCTATTGTTATTGATTCATAAAGGCTCGATGGATTTAGAAAATCGTTAATGAACTGTTCTATGTCCATTTCAGATCAACCTATCGATTACTCGCCGCTGTCTAAAATAGATATTCATATTTCGCCCAGCATCAATAAAACTGTTTTTTCATCTAACTGCTGGCGTTGGCGCGGACTTGCCATTCTTTCGCTCTTATTTTCGTATTACGTATGTAATACATCAGACAATGCTTATATGCACTCTCTTTGTTCAAGCCCTAAAAAGAAAGGAATTGAAAGTAATGTTACAAAACCAAAGCAAAGCAAAACAAGTCTCAATAATGGCAATGGTCGCAGCCCTCTTTGCTGTATTCTTCTACCTCTCACATATCGTTGCATTACCTAACTTTACATTTCTCTATCTTCCAATAATTTTACTAGGAGTTTTCCCCCTATGGTTCGGCTGGAGCGGATTAGTGGGCACAGCCATCGGAGCATACATAGGCGGCGTCTACGTCGAAGCCTTACCCCTACATTTAGCATGGATCGAAATAACTACAGCTTTTCTCATCTATAGCTTAAATTGGCTGCTAATTCCAAGAATCTCCGCAGCCGCAAAGACATCAAAGGGTCTTATCATCCTCGGAAGCATATATGCCCTAACCCTATTCGTTGGAACAGTAGCTATCCTGTGGCAATTCACCATAGTCGGATTGTTCACTCCAGAAATCGCTTGGCCATTTTTGCCTTGGACCTTTGCCCTTAACTTGCCATTTGCATTGATTGCCTGTCCAGCTCTGATTAGAGCAATTTCGCCTAGAATAAAAAACTGGGGTATGTACACTGGTACATTCGCAGAGTGGAGATTTAGCAAAGCTAAACTCCAATAGAACTTTCTTTTTTAATTCAAACTTGTTTTGAGTTTTAAATCGATTTATGGCAATACTTTTATGCCATCGATTGCCTAAGCCACATGGATAAACATGAAACTGCGAATCCTAAAGATCACTCCCGAGCAAATGGTCGCCTTCATACAAGGTAAAGCGGTCCCCCACAAATTGCCCAACGATCTGGAGCTGTTGGATGCTAAAGTTAACCTTATTGATAGGCAGGTTTTGCTTGTCGTGCGAAGTGACAGTTTTGAAGACATAGCTGAAAACATACCCATCCCTGAATTAACCCTGTCAAACACTTCCCTCTACAAACCTGCATCCGCACCAGTTATTGTTCCAAGAATTGAGCCAAAACTTGAAAGTACACCCACTGTCGCCAAACCAGTGCCACCTCCTGTGAGCCGTTACGCTTCAAAGATGGAAAATGAGTTTAGCCCTGAACAACGTAAATTGCTTAGCTTCACAGTAAAAGACGACTCGGTAGTCGTTAAGCCAGTGGTTTTTTTGAAGGCTGAATGGGATGACATAAACGACGTTGTACGTGGCCTTGGCGGGCGATGGGTTAAAGGTGACATAATAAGTTACTGGGAGATCCCTCTTCAGTAGCTCAAAGGTCTTGAAGAAGAAAATACTTAAAACAACAAACAGCTATTCAGAATAACAGTGATTCTAGATGGAAGGAAGCGATAAACCCCTAACAAGAGACGCGTTGGTTTCAATGCAAGTCATCGATGCACGCGGTCGACTATTAGGTCAAGTAAAGGATGTCGTTTTTGCAGTCGGAAAGAGCGGCATCGCTTTGAGTATAGAAAATAGCAATGGAGAAACCCAAACAGTAAGTTGGGAAGATGTTCAAGCTGCTTCGGACTTCATAATCTTGAAACCCATAGCTCAAAGCACCTATCAGCAACCACAAACTGCTCAGCCAGAACAGCAACAGTCATCACAACCGCTCTGCTCAACATGCGGCAAACCATTGACTTGGATCCCGCAATATCAGCGCTGGTACTGCTATAACGACAAAAAATATGCATAACGCGCCTTTCTCTCTTTTCGTTTAATCTATTTTTACTCTTTTATTTTTTTTCTTGACTTGTTTGCTACTTGCTTTGCTTTTGAGGCTTTGAATTTTACGATTTCAGGTTTACAAAAAAAGGTTTACCTAATACTCTAATGTTTTTTCAAGTATGGTTACTGCCCCATTTTTCCCTAGCCTTAGTTGGCGTTCGCCCTTGAAGCTGGCTACGTGTGCCCCCTTAACTTCTATAGCATCGCCGACATGCACCATATTAACCTGTTGATCCCAGAGGCATAACAGAATTTTTCCAGTCTCGTCTTCGATAACTGCGTTTGTGACGATGGCATTATCACGGAATTGAGTATGCACCTTGGATGGTTCAGCAACTTCTTTGACTATACCGGTTACACCAATCTTTCTCATCCCCACACGCAAGTCCTCAATTTTCAAGTGCGAGGGCGCCGGGCTCTGTTTGGCTATTTCTTTACGTACTCTGCCAGTTTCCATGGAACTGTCAAAGGATACATCTGTTCTGTTTAGGGTTTCGTTTGGTACTCTGAACTGAGCGATAACTTTATTCTCTTTAGTTATCAGGAAGATAGCTTGATTGTTAACTTCGCCGCGATATTCGACAGATAAGTCTCCAATCGACGTTTTTCCCTCTTCTTTAGCTTGCACTAAAGCTTGGAACAACTCCGTAGGATAAACATCGTGCTGCGCCGAAATGAACGCGAGTTGGTCCTCTAATGTTGGTTTCTTCGGTTTCATTTTACTTCAGGTCTCCCCAATTTTGTAGCGAATTATCTTGAAAAAAGCTAATTGTAAGTGAAAATTACCTTTTTCTAGAGTAAATTCTACAATTTAACTATATCCTGTACCCTATATAGATTTAACTCTAAAAAAACGGCATTTTCGTGAAAAACCATGCTCAACTGCAAGCTGACAAAGAAATATCCCTCCTTCCGCAAAGCAAAAAGCCTAGATTCTACTTATGACTCATATAATCTCGGCTTTTGGTGAATAGTGATGGAAGACCTCAGTCAGCTAAAAGATCTGACAAAAGTACGCCTCAAAAACTTGGACAAATGCTTCTACCCACACGCTGATGTTACTAAAGGCCAAGTAATTGAATACTACATTAAAATGGCGCCAAAAATCCTTCCAATTATCGCTAACAGACCACTGGTTCTGACACGATACCCAAACGGCGTGCAAGACTCCGAATTGGGTAAAACAAGCTTTTAAGAAAAAAACGCGCCTGAAGGAACACCTGACTGGGTAAAACTATACACTATTTATTCCCCAACATCGAAACGAGATGTACACTACATTGTTTGCAACGATCTTGATACACTTATTTGGCTTGCAAACTTGGCTGCCATAGAAATCCATATGCCCTTTTCCACCACAGCCGACATTGACAAGCCTGACTTACTATTCTTCGACATCGACCCAGAACCACCAGCGACTCTGAGTGATGCCGCCGATGTGGCTCTTCTCATAAAGGCTAAGCTCTGCGATATGGGCCTTACTCCTTTCATCAAAACTTCAGGCAAAAAAGGTTTGCACATAGTCATCCCCATATTGCCTGAGTATCCCTTCGAGGTAACTAGAGCTTTTGTACATCAAATAGGTATAGACTTAGCCAAAGAAAGCGACATAGTGGTATCAGAGTTTAAAGACACAAAAAAACCTGGCAAAGTCTTCGCAGATTACCTTCAGAACTCACCTATGAGAACCATGGTTATCCCCTACAGTCTACGATCGACAACAGACGCGACAGTCTCAACTCCACTTGAATGGGAAGAAGTAAAGAAAGGGCTAAATCCCTCCAACTACACTATTTTCAGTGTCCCACAACGGAACATCAACCCGTGGGCAGGAATTTTTGAGAAAAGGAGTAAACTGGAGATTTAATTATGGAACAAGAAAATATGGAAGTATCCCCTTCCGAAAAAAATAGTGCACCAGCACCAAATAGATCCATCTGGTCGGGATCTATCACTATCGGCTTAGTTAATGTTCCAGTTAAGTTGTATTCGATGATTTATGACAGGGGTATCACTTTTCACTTTCTTCACAAAACTGACGGCCAACCCCTAAAATACGTGAAGGTATGCACTAAAGAAGATAAGGTAGTGCCCTGGAATGAGGTTGTACGTGGCTATGAAATTGCAAAGAACGAGTACATAACTTTTGAGAAAAAAGAACTAGACGCTGCACGACCAGAATCAGATAAGCGCATTCGAATCAGCAAATTCGTCGATTACTTCTCAGTCGACCCCATTTACTTCGACCGAACATACATACTTTTACCAGATAAAAGCAATGAAGCCTACAATTTGCTGCTAAATGCATTGGAGAAAACCAACAAAGCAGGCGCCGGTCGCATAACTTTGCGTACAAAAGAGTACCCAGCGTTGCTACACACCTACAAAGGTGCATTAGTCCTAACGACACTACGATACGCATACGATGTTGTTGATCCACGTGACTTCGAAAAACTTAGCAAACTTCCGGAACCTCAAAAAACTGAACTTAATTTAGCAATAAAAATTGTAACTGACCTCTCAGGAGACTTTGACATCACAGAATTCCAAGACTCCTACATGCAACGTATTCGCGAACTTGTAAAACAGAAAATGAAAGGTGAAACAATCACTGTCGAAAGAGCCCCTGAAATCGAAGCTAAAAATCTAATGATTGCACTACGCGAGACACTAAAACAGTTGGAAAAGAAATGAGCCGTAGTCATCACTACAAACCCATGCTTGCATTAACTACACAAAAAGCCTTCACAGATAATGACTGGATTTTTGAGATTAAATGGGATGGCTTCCGCGCAATAGCATACATCGAGGAACCATTTAGCCTGCGCAGTCGCAACGGCAAAGAACTCAAACAAAACTTCCCAGAACTAGCCCAACTTGCTCAACTCGGCAAAAACATCGTTGTTGACGGCGAAATCGTAGTCATGCAGAAAGGCGCACCAGACTTCCAAACTCTCCTCAAACGTGGACAGGCAGTCTCTGCTACTGAAATTCAACGTCAATACCAACGTGCCCCAGCCATATACATAGTGTTTGACATTCTTGAAAAGGATGGTAAACCCCTTACTGACTTGCCGCTTATTGATCGCAAAAACATCTTAAAAGAGTCCCTCAAGGAAGCTACAAACGTGCTGCTCTGCGATTTTATAGAAGAGCAGGGAGAAGCCTATTTTGATTTGGCCCTTCAAAAGGGTTTGGAGGGAATTGTCGCTAAGCGGAAAGATAGTTATTACGAGGAAGGGTTGAGGACTGGGAATTGGCTAAAGATAAAGAAGCTAAAAACCTGTGACTGCATAATATTTGGCTATACACGAGGCGAAAACGTAAGGGCAGAGACCTTTGGAGCGCTGCTCTTGGGATTATACAACGCCGACCAGAAGCCGATTTACGTGGGAAAAGTAGGAACTGGTTTCACTCAAGAAAAGATTAAGCTACTCATGGAAAAGTTTGCGCAGATAACAACAAATGAAATGCCTTTTGAACCTGAAATCGGTGAAGTTGTAACTTGGCTTGAACCAGCCCTTGTCTGTGAAGTAGCCTATCAAGAAGTAACAAAAGATGTGAAGTTAAGAATGGCACGTTTTAAACGTTTAAGAAATGATAAACCACCTGAACAATGTACTCTTGACCAATTGAATGGAACCCAAACACAAACAGCAATCTCAAACCAGCAATCAGTGCCTTCAGATCAGCAACTTTCAGAATACGCATCCAAACGTAACTTCCAAGAAACCCCTGAGCCAAAAGGCCGAATACAAGAACAAGAAAGGCAAATCTTTGTCATCCAAGAACATCAAGCCAGAAGGCTCCACTGGGACTTACGACTGGAAAAGGAAGGAATACTCAAGAGCTGGGCAGTACCCAAAGGTGTACCAGAGACAAGCAATGTTCGCCATCTTGCAGTAGAGACAGAGGATCACCCCTACGAATACGCAAGCTTTGAGGGCACAATCCCCAAAGGTCAGTATGGTGCGGGAACAGTAAAAATCTGGGATAAAGGGAACTATGAGCTAAAGTTATGGGAGAAAGATAAAATCGAAGTTACCCTAAACGGAGCCCGTCTGCATGGTCGCTACGTATTAGTACGGCTTAAGAAGTCTGAGGACGAAAAAAACTGGTTATTACTAAAAGGAAAAGACAGTAATCCCTAAACTGAAGTTGGAAACAGATTTTAATCTCAAATCAATAAACACAGTAAGAGGCAGGTTAGTGACACTTGTTTTTTAGACAAATTCAACAACACGGCGACAACTTCTCATATATCATAGCTGACCCCGAAACAAGAGAGACCGCAGTCATCGACTCAAGCTACAACGCAACCGAAATCATCAAGACAATAAAATCTCAAAGTCTACTCCTGAAATACATTATCAACACTCATGGGCATTCTGACCACACAGCCGGAAACTCCGAACTGCGTTCCATATTTTCTGCAAAAATAGTCTCACATAGTCAATCAAAGACTAACAGCGATCTTAAAGTAGAAGACGGAGAAGTGTTAAACATTGGGAAAATCGCCATAAGAGTGCTCTACACCCCCGGACATACCCCTGACAGCATTTCCTTGTTAGTCGACAAAGAAAAACTCTTCACAGGCGACACTTTATTCGTGGGGGAATGCGGAAGAACAGATCTGCCTGGTGGAAACGCAAAAAATCTCTATGAGAGTCTCTTCAATAAACTTCTCAGCTTGGACGATAGCGTAGAGGTCTATCCGGGGCATGACTATGGCTCTCGACCTTCATCTAACATCGGGTATGAGAGGAAAAATAACTATGTTCTTCAGCCCAGAAGCCTCAAAGATTTTATTATTTTTATGAGTCAACCCTGAATAGCTTTGCCGCAAAAATGGCATCTACGTAAAAGCCAAACGTATATCAAAAATAAACTTAGAAGACATAACCGAGATTTTTTATGTTTCATTTGAGAGTTGCCAAAACAGCGTTTATTCAGATATCTATTTATCTATCTTAATGTTAAGGGTGCTTCAGAAATAACCATAGGTAAGACAAAAGTTAAAAGTTTAGAGAATCATAGTGAACAATGTTATGAAGATTCAATTAATCTCTGCTAATATAGGTCGGCTTGTAATTCCTCAGGCTACATTTTTTGCTTCTCTGGCGGAGATTAATCTAAGTACAAATACTTTAGCACCTCTTATACCCAGCAAAATAGTCGAATGGTCGAGCTGCAAATGATTGTTTTTGATATTATCTCTCTTGTTTTGCTGGCGGTTCTGCTTTTCTGGACCATCTATAATGGTTCTATTATCTATGTGGGCATAAAGAACAAACGGAAAGAAAAAATTATTAGACAAGAACAAAATAATGAATCACCTCCAATTTATTCAATTATTGTTCCTACAAAGAATGAAGAGTCGGTAATCCGTCGATGCCTAGATGGTATATTAAATATAAATTACCCCCAAGACAAAATCCATGTTATTATAGTGGTTGGAATCTCTACCGATAATACACTAAAAATCTGCGTTGAATTTGATGAAA
>JAXDAO010000103.1:0-2765 GCA_034679745.1 Bathyarchaeia archaeon | reverse complement strand
ACTATGCAAGGCAACGTCAAAATTGATGCTGCTACAAATGCAGGTTCAGTAAATGTTGGTTTGGAAATCGATGGAGGCGTCGGTGCCCAAATTGTCTCCCACACTAATTTAGGAGATATTGATACAGAGCTAAACAACTTCTCAGGCAACGAAACGCTCATAGAATCAAACAATTATCCAGCGCCAAGCAATATAGAAATTACCACTAATACCAATCTGGGCGGAATCAATATACAAGCAACATACCAAACAACAACTATTCCTACATAGCCAAAAACCTTTAAAGCCAGCCTCAAACAAAATAACCAATAGCAAAGGTGTAATCTTTTGACAGAACAAAAAAAAGTAACTCGTCAAGAGCTAGAAGCAAATGACGGGAAAAATGGTAAACCAGCCTACATAGCATACCAAGGAAAAGTATACGATGTCTCCGACAGCAGTTTCTGGATGGAAGGTGAACATATGGGTATGCACAACGCAGGCAAAGATCTAACTGACGATCTTGATATGGCTCCACACAGAGACGAAAACTTTAACAAAGTCAAATTTGTCGGCGAATTAGTCTAAAAGATGCATTGCAGTACACAATCAATTCGGCGTAAGTCACTTAACATATTTTTTGTTTTTTCACTTGTTACTGGTTGACTTTTCTGTATTTCTTCTACCTTTTGGTACAGACTGTCGAAGGCACCTTTTACATCTAAATCATCATTCATGTAGCTCTCGAAGTCACGTGCAACATCTCCTGCTTTAATCAATTGCTCCGTAGACTTTTCTGCTTGCAACTGAGCTATCATGCAACGTAGCGATTGTAATCTTTTACTCGTATCCTTCAACTTCTCATAAGTAAAATTCAGCTTTTTGCGATAATGCCCATAAATGAGGAAGAAGCGTAACTCGGCACCAGTAAAACCCTTCGCTAACACGTCACTGGTGTTGTAGACGTTCCCTAAACTCTTAGACATCTTTTTTTCATCCACAAACAGGTGTTCGCCATGTAACCAATATCTTGAAAACTGTTTTTTGGAAACAGCCTCGGCAATTGCAATAGTGTAATCGTGATGCCTGACCAAGTTGTCAATGCCTCCGCACGCAATATCAATCGTGAAGCCCAAGTTTTTTGTTACAATGGCGGCGTCTTGAATGTTCCAAGCTGGTCGTCCCCTCCCAATCGCAGTTTCATAACAAACACCGTTTAGTCCGCAACCATGCCATAAAATGAAATCACCCATATTCCACGGTGTGCCTGAATACGTGTCTTTGTGGAAGCGCCGTTTTGCCTTAGGCCACTTTTTCAAGTCTAAGTGAGCAAGCTTTCCGAAATCTTTGAATTTCAACGGATTAAAATACGCGTTCTTTACACCCTTATATCTGTACCAGTACGCGTAACCAGAATCAAGGAGTTTAGAGATCAAAATTACTGCTTGGTCGACGGCAAACGAAGCCCTCACCGGAAAATCCGGCTTTTTAATCCTCAACAACTTGAAATCTTCAAAGAAAATATCCTCATTCTTTCTTGTCAATTGTTCAACCGAAAGTCCTTCTTTTTTTGCCTGAATGATTGCTTTATCTTCAACATCAGTCAACGCCATAAGTCGAGTAACTGTGTAACCTAAGTGTTCCAGATATCGCTGTAAAATGTCTTCAAAAAGAAAGGTTCGATAGTTACCAATATGCGCCCTTTGATATGTAGAAGGTCCGCAAGTGAACATTTTAACGCATTTAGATTTGGCAGATTGAAACAGCTCATTTTTACATGTTAGAGTATTGTAAATATTGAGTTCGTGATTGACAGGCAAACTGTCACCATCATACAGCTGTATCTGGTCGCAATATCCTTTTCGCATCCGTTCAAATTATAAGGCTCTATGCCCATAGCTTGGGCGGTGTAAAAGTTTGGAGAAAACGCTAAACCTTGCAGGTTGCAAATGTCAAGCCCTCTACCACAAGGCCCCCGGTGTCCCTATAGTTTTTCTTCATGGCTTATCATATACCATTAACGTATGGCAACGAATCGGTGTAACAGAAGCCTTACTCGAAAAAAATCTTCCTTTCTTGGCTCTTGACATGCCTTACGGTATAAAAAGTAGATGTCAACCCAAAACACGTGACTCTCTAACCAACATTAATTTTGCGGCTGAAGCTGTCAAAAGTGTCTTTGGTGAAACTGCGCCTGTTGTTGTTGGAGCAAGCTTAGGAGGTCACATAGCACTCAACTACGCTGCACATTTTCCTGTAAAGGGGTTGTTTTTGGTTGCACCCGCTCATCCATTCGAAGAAGCAGAAATAGTTAAAGCATATAGGCGTTTTAGCTTTCCAGTGAGGATAGTTTGGGGTTCGATGGATAGCCTAATTTCTGGAGAAGAGATGCGAGCGTTAGCTGACAAGTTGCCAAAAGCAAAAATGCTTGTTTACAATGGTGCGGCACATTCGGCTTATCAGGATAAGCCGGAATGGTTCAAACGTGATCTTCTTGAGCTTTATGCAATCGCTGAGAGTTAACGAGGTTTCGCTGTTATAATATAGTGGTATTGTCCTGCTTCTTTTGTTGATTCTACAAAAAAACCTGTAGCTTCAAGCAACTCTGCAACCTTCTTTTCGCCAAACCTAATTCTTTCCGGCGGACCGAAAGGCATGTCTTGTTTTTTCCAATCCAAATCAACCAGTCGACCCGAGGGCTTAATCATTTTACGCGCGTTTGCCAACACTTTTTTGGGATCTTCAAAATCATGTAGATCCATGCTATAAAACACAAAATCAGCACA
>JAXDAO010000102.1:0-24793 GCA_034679745.1 Bathyarchaeia archaeon | reverse complement strand
GTATAATGGTGACTATTCACGCAAAAAAAACCTTGTGGATTTTGGCTTCAGGTTGCCCAGCGCGTTGGATAATCGGCCACTGAAATTTGATGAATTTGAAAGTAAAATGGGTCGTGTACTCTTTACTTCAGCAACTCCAGCAGAATATGAACTTGAAAAGAGCGGCCCACCAGTCGAATTAATTACAAGACCAACTGGTCTTCTTGACCCCGAAGTAGAGACGCACCCGATCGAGGGTCAAATGCAACACCTAATGCAAGAAGCAAAAAAAACCATACAACGAGGCGACCGAGTCTTAGTGACCACTTTAACTAAGCGCATGGCTGAAGACCTGACTGATTACCTAGTTAAGGAGGGTTTTCGGGTCCGCTATTTGCATAGTGACATCGAAAGTCTTGATCGCATTGAGCTTGTTCGCCAGTTGAGGGTTGGCGAATTCGACATCTTGGTCGGGATTAACTTGTTACGGGAGGGCTTAGATATTCCAGAAGTTGCTTCCATATTCATTCTAGACGCTGATAAAGAAGGCTTCTTACGAGATGAACGTAGCCTTATCCAAACCATTGGAAGGGCTGCAAGAAACGTCAATGGCAAAGTTATCCTATACGCTGATGTGCAGACTCAATCGATTAAACGTGCGATGGAAATCACTTGGTATCGTCGCAACTTCCAGAAACGTTACAATGAAAAATACGGTATCACTCCAAAAACTATTGTTAAGGCAGTTACGATCAAAGAGAGCACTATCAAAGGAACAAAGCACCTCGCTAAATCTGATATCCAACGCCAAATAATTGAGCTGGATGCGAAGATGCGTGAGGCTGCTGAGAAGTTGGAATTTGAGAAGGCCATCGAACTTCGGGATACAATAACTGAGCTTCAGAAGGCCTTGGCTAGGAAGATGGAAAATGATGTTATTCAACCCAAAATTTAGGGATTTGTTGCAATAAGGTTCTAATCTCTCAAGTGAAAACAACCTAGAACCTAAAAATTCGGAGAAGGGAGCTATTAGTAATGCGTGACAATATTTCGATCAAGGGTGCACGGGAGCACAACCTAAAGAATATCGATTTAGAGTTGCCCCGAAACAAGTTGATTGTTATAACTGGGCTCTCTGGATCAGGGAAATCCACACTTGCTTTCGACACCATCTATGCAGAGGGACAGCGTAGATATGTGGAGAGCCTCTCGGCATACGCACGCCAATTCTTGGGTTTAATGGATAAACCCGACGTGGATTCTATTGAGGGCTTATCGCCAGCTATCAGCATTGAACAGAAGAGCACAAGCAAGAATCCCCGCTCAACAGTTGGTACTGTCACCGAAATCTACGATTATCTTAGGCTCCTCTTTGCACGCATCGGTACTCATCATTGTCCAAAATGTGGTAGTAGTATACATCCGCAGAGCCCCGAAAACATTACCAGCTTGATCATGGCTGAAAAAGACAAAACTCTTGTCTTCTTAGCGCCAATCATTCGAGGAATGAAAGGTACACACGAGCAAGTTTTTGATGACCTCAAAAAAGAAGGCTACACCAAGATTCGGGTTGACCAAAAAATCTACGAAACTGACACAATCAAAGAAGAGGTCAAGTTAGTGCGTTATGAGAAGCACTGGATCGAAGCCGTGATAGATACAATAACAATTTCTGATGAGGAGCGCTCAAGGATCGCCGAAGCCGTGGAGAGCGCACTAAAAACAGGCAAGGGTACTATGATAGTGATTGATGCTGCTGACATAGATGCGAGTAAGAAAAAAGAGTTAGAAAGTTTCGAAGGCGCAACGATGTATAGTACCTTCGGTGCGTGCCCTAACCATCCAGAAATTATGTTTGAAAGTCTCGAACCCCGCATGTTCAGCTTTAACTCACCTTTTGGAGCTTGCCCCGTCTGCCACGGACTCGGCGAAATAACCGAAGTCACCGCCGATAAAGTCATCCCCGACAAGAATCTCTCAATTATGGATGGCGCTCTTGCCGTCTATGGCAAAATGGACCTAAGCTGGCGCGTGCAACAGCTTGCGATGGTTGGCAAGAAGCATGGTTTTGACGTTTTTACTCCAATTAAAGATTTTACTGAACAACAGATTCAAGTGTTACTATACGGCGATCGTGAACCTATAAACGGTAATTGGTCCAATGGCGCCAGTATGTGGATGCGGGATGGATGGGAAGGCGTAATTCCCCAAACAATGCGGCTATACCGACAAACCGAGAGTGAATGGCGCAAGGAGGACATAGAAAAATTCATGACAGCCAGACCATGCAACGCATGTCAAGGCAAAAAACTGCAGCCAGTCGTCCTTGCTGTTCAAATCCTAGACAAGAGCATCATTGATGTAACCGACCTTTCCATAGAAGAATCCGTTGATTTCTTCCGAGACTTACCGCCCAAGCTAACCGAGAAAGACCTCTCTATTGCCAAGCAGGTGCTTAAAGAAATCAATGAACGTCTTGGATTCCTCAAAAACGTCGGTTTAGGTTATCTATCGCTTTCACGAGCCGCCAAAACTCTTTCAGGCGGAGAAGCCCAGCGTATTCGACTCGCCACACAAATCGGTAGTAACCTTATGGGAGTTCTCTACATCCTCGACGAGCCTAGCATCGGTTTACATCAAAGAGATAACGCTAAACTCATCAGCACTCTAGCCCGGTTACGTGACATAGGCAATACACTGATTGTGGTTGAGCACGACGAGGATACGATGAGGCACGCCGACTATATTGTTGATATGGGACCCGGTGCAGGAGTGCACGGTGGTCACATTGTTGCCGAAGGTCCGCCTGAAGAAATTATGCAAAACCCTCGTAGTCTCACGGGCAAGTATCTTTCGGGCGAACTCAAAATTGAAGTGCCTAGTGAACGGCGCAAACCCGTTGATTACATCACAATCAGGGGTGCAAAAGAGAACAACCTCAAAAAACTCAGCTTAAAATTGCCCTTAGGCGTTCTATGCGGAGTTACAGGTGTCTCTGGTTCAGGCAAAAGTACATTGATGAACTTAACAGTCATTCCAGCGCTTAAACAGATGTTTGGCGAACAAGTTGACAAAGTGGGCAAACACGAAGAAATCGATGTACCCTCCGTTGTTCGCAACGTGATAGTTATCGATCAAGACCCAATTGGACGCACCCCACGCAGCAACCCTGCAACTTACACCAAACTATTCGACGAAATCCGCCATATATTCGCCTCAACCAAAGAAGCCAAAGCTCGCGGCTACAAGGAAGGCAGATTCAGCTTCAACGTCAAAGGCGGTAGATGTGAAAACTGCCAAGGCGACGGCGTAATCCGCATCGAAATGAACTTCCTACCAGATGTGTATGTGCAATGCAGCGAATGCAAAGGCAAACGGTACAACAAAGAGACCCTTGACGTACTCTATAAAGGCAAAAACATCGCCGAAATCCTAGACATGACAGTTGAAGAAGCAGCTAAATTCTTTGAAAACACACCACGTGTTGCTGGCAAACTACAGACACTGCTAGATGTTGGTTTAGGCTACATTAAGTTGGGACAAAGCTCAACAACCCTATCAGGGGGTGAGAGTCAGCGTATCAAAATCACCCGCGAGCTAAGCAAACACAAGTCGGGACATGTCGTTTACATGCTTGATGAACCCACAACGGGTTTACATTTCGATGATACTAAACGCCTGATACGAGTGTTGAATAGGCTAGTTGATAATGGCAACACAGTTTACATCATTGAACACAACCTCGACGTCATTAAGAGCTGTGATTACCTTGTCGACTTAGGTCCTGAAGGTGGCGCTGCAGGTGGTGAACTCTTAGCAGAAGGTAAACCCGAAACTATTGCGCACAACAGCCGTTCGTATACAGGGATGTTTTTGGAAAAGATACTTAACCACAAACATGAAGAACCCTTGGTGACAGTGAATCAGCCTGCATGATCCAAATAAGCGGTCCAGAAGACTTCAAGAGTAGCGATATCCCAGTTGCCCCCGGTGTTTACATCTACAAGGACGAGGCAGGCGAAATCCTTTATGTTGGCAAAGCCAAAAACCTCCGGGCGAGGGTAAAAAGCTATTTTTTGAGCAACGATCACCCAGTCAAAACTCGACAGCTGGTGCTACGCATCCGCCACATCGACTGGGTAATCGTCAACAACGAAGTCGAAGCGCTATTACTCGAGAACAAGCTGATCAAACAGCACACGCCTAAATACAATGTAAATTTGAAAGATGCAAAAACCTACGCTTACATTTCACTCACAAGAGAAACCTACCCTCGAATTTTAACAAGCCGCAAGGTATCACGCAAACTAGAATCTTTTGGTCCCTATACAGATGGGTATACTCGTCAAGATCTTCAGCGTTTAGTCGTTAAAGTTTTTAAACTTCGAACCTGCAAGACCCTGCATAAACGGGCCTGTTTGAATTATCACATTCACCTCTGTAACGCACCCTGCATTGGTAAGATAAGCGCTGAAGACTACGTTGAGCAAGTACGTCAGGCTAGAAGCTTTTTGGGTGGTAACTATCAGGCAACTTTGGAGCAGTTAAACAGAAAAATGCAGGAAGCATCGAAAGCTCAACATTACGAAACTGCCATAGAATTGCGCAACCAAATTGCTTCGATTAGGCTCGTGACTGAACGTCAAATTGTCGATAACGAGCGCCGATTTGACCAGGATGTTTTGGTGTTTCGAGAGGTAGGCGAGAAAATGCTGGCGGTCCAGATGGGTGTTCGCAAAGGCGTGCTTTTGGGTAAAAAGGAATTTAGTGTTGACTTGCAGCCAATGATTGAGCAAGAATTCCTCAAAGCCTTCTACACCACAAACCAAATACCTCGAGAAATCCTTCTAAATAAGCCCTGCTGGCAGGGAGTAGATGAGAAAAAGGCGCTAGAAGAGTTCCTCTCAGGGAAACGACTAGCCCCTGTTTCACTCACGATTCCTAGGCGTGCAGATAAGCTTGCGCTTGTAAAGTTAGCTGAGAAAAACCTTGAGGCTGGCTTGGACGCTGATCCTGCGTTGATAGAGTTGCAGGACAACCTAAACCTGCCGATGTTGCCTCATATAATCGAGTCTTTTGATATTTCCAACTTGGGCACAGAGCATGTCGTTTCTGGAATGGTTGCCTTCAAAGATGCAAAACCTGACAAGAAGAACTACCGAAAATTCAAAATAAAGACTTTTCTAGGACAAGATGACTTTGCGGCCGTTAATGAGGTTGTTTCTCGTCGCTACAAGCGTCAAATAGAAGACAAAAACCCCCTGCCGGATTTAGTGATTATTGATGGAGGTCCCGGGCAGGTCAGTGCCGCAAAAGCTGCATTACAAACATTGGGGCTCCAGGTTCCGCTTATTGGGCTAGCGAAGGAACGCGAGGAAATCTATCTACCTGATGACTCAGTACCGAAGGTTTTTGATAAGAACAGTCAAATGATGCTTCTGCTCCGGAAAATCCGTGATGCGACCCATGACTTCTCATTGAGTTACAACCGCAAACGAAGAGAAATGAAAATACGAGAAGAATTCAAACCCAAAAAGATTAAGCGAGCAGGTGTTCAAGCAAAATCCGGAGACCAATAGCAATCAAGACAAGGCCACCGACAATTTCTATCCTATGCCCAAAGCGCTTGCCTAATCCACAGCCAAAGTAGAAGCCAACTAGCGATAGGCCAAATGTGATAGTCCCGATTACTGCGATTGGTAAAACGATTGATGTTTGGAGAATACCCAGAAATGCGAAACTAAACCCAACCATCAACGCATCGATGCTGGTTGCCACCGATAAAATCAATAACGCATGCAGTTTTAAGTCTGCAGGGCTGTCACGGTCTTCATCCTTTTTAATGCCCTCATAGATCATTTTGGCGCCTATGAATGCAAGGAGCCCAAACGCAATCCAGTGATCAAAAGCCGAAATAATATCTGCAAGCGTTAAGCCGATTGCCCAACCAATAAGCGGCATTCCCATCTGGAAGCTTGCAAAGAACGCTGCGGTTAGTAGTGCGGAGCGGCGTCGATTACTAGTGATGGTCATGCCGTTTGCTATTGAGACTGCAAAAGCATCCATAGCCAACCCGACAGCGATCAATAAGATTGTTAAGGCGTCCACTGTTTCACCGTAATCTCTTTCTTAGCTATTTTTTCGGTGATATAGGCTTTTTCAAAAGATTAGAGGAATTTACTCAATGCCTCTTCTAATTCGTTAAAACTCTTAATTATCCCGTCTGAATGGAATACTATCCATGGGCTGAGGCATTTTATATCTGATACTACAATGATTTTTTTTCCCTTACGCTTGGCATAGAACATTTCCATGCAAGCCCCTGCCGACAAAATCGGCAAATACACAACCATGATGTCGCATCGGTCCGCATCGTCGAGGTCTCTTTGTACGAAGTCAAAGGTTGGCACTTTGTCCCACCAGCATTCTTCAGTTCCACTATAGAGGACGCGTTCTCTCCTCCATGGATCAATGATTTCTAATCCTATTTTTTCTACAGTGTCAGTGATTGTTTTTCTGTATTCTTGCTGCTTTTCCATGCCTATTATTGGGCCTGAAATGAAAACTTTCTTTTTCATTTATGCAAACCTTAGAATCATGAATTCTACTGAAGCCTAATATGTATGCCTATTTCAACTGCGTTTCCAAAGCAATTGTTCATTCCTAGCAAATGCGGTAGGTTTAACCGTCATCAACTGCATTTCTAAAAGCGCAATTGGTTGAGCGGAGATGTCACGAGCTACTTCTATTACTGAGAAAGTAAACTCATTCGATAAGGTCGGGGTCATAAAACATGAGGTTGACAGTGCACTCGCATTTCTGAAAGCGTTAAGGCAGAAATTTCCCTTTGCCGAAAACCTCAGGGAAATAGAGTGGCTAGATCCTGATAAACTCTATAAAATAAACCCTGATGCAGTCGGTGAATTCTTCCAACTTGTAGTGGTTTCTCTTAAGCCTATAAAATACTCACACGCCGGTGGCGGCTCAAACGTATATCGCAACGCTAGATTGCAGATAAAAGATTTTAAGAATTTACTTCGTACGGCTGTTGATGACAGGAAGTCTTTAGCGCAGAAAATTGATGCTCCATGGGAAAGAATAGGTGGCATAGGACAAGACAAAATCCTGCCTAAAAAAATAATTTACTGTTTAAATTTTGAACGCGCAATCATCCTGCCTATTTTTAGCAATCAGCACCTGCGCCATTTCGTCACCCGCATCATTGATTCCTCAAGTGGGCAAACTAAGTATCTTTCGCTTGGACAAGAGTACGAATACTATACTTCCGAATTGGTGAAAGCTAAAAACAGTACACCGATTATGAAAGGGTGGGATAACATGTACTTCGCTTCTTTCTTATACAATACCTATCCGCCGCCTGACAGTGAACCCACCGGAGCCACCGCATCTGGTGAAAGAAGGATCGGTTACGTAGTGACTAATGAACAGCTGGATTTACAGGGGTTCATGAAACTCCTTGGAGAACTACAGAAACAGGGAAAAATCAATGGTGAACAATTTAGGGAAAACCGCGCTTTATGGACGAAGCACGCAAGTGAACGAGAAGGGCTAACACAGCGCCTCAAGATTTTGTTGAAGGAATAAACAAGAGTCAGCTACCGACTTAATTGGCTAAATTAAATTAGGTACTTGTATTGTATACCCAAATGTGAATGTTACAATGTCAAAAGCTTTGATTGTATACGGTACAAGAACAGGAACAGCCGCAATCACAGCGCAAGAAATTGCACAAACGCTCCAAAAGCAAGGCATAGAGACTAAAGTTGTGGATGCTAAAAAAGAAAAAATTAAATCCATAAACGAGTATGACCTAATTGTTGTAGGTAGTGGTATTCAAATAGGACACTGGACAGGCGAGCCAGAGGATTTCCTCAAGAAGTTCCAAAAAGAACTAGCTGCAAAAAAAGTGGCGCTATTCGTAAACTGCGGCTCTGCCGTTGATAAAATGAACCCAGATAAACCCGAAGTGGCAGCAAAAGCCAAACCAAAGTATTTAGATGAAAAAGCGGCAAAATACAACCTTAAACCTGTTGCTTTAGGATTTTTTGGGGCAATATACAACTTTAACACTATGTCCTGGATAATGAAAAAAGGCATGGAAAATGAACGCCCAAAACTTGCCGCAAATTACAAAGAAACACAACCCGGAGTCTATGACACAAGAGACATAGAAGCTATACAAAAGTGGACATTAGAAATCATTAAAGCTTAGTTGTTTGGCGGGCCCGACGGGAATTGAACCCGCGACCTACGGATTAAGAGTCCGCCGCTCTGGCCTGACTGAGCTACGGGCCCGCAAACCTGTGCTTTTTAAAAGGGTTTCATTGAGAAATATAGAGCTTGCGGTTTTGTTGTTGTAGCTTGATGCTGAGAAGTCCAACAACAATGTGGCAGACATTTAATCTGGCAGTTTTGGTAGATTATATTGTTGGTAGGCTGGAATTATTTAATAGTCTAAAATCGAAACGGTAGCCCGATGCTGATAGTGCCGATTGCCTCTATACTACACCTTAATTTCACAAGTGGTTGATAGAAAAAGGTTATTTAATCCTAAAACCAAAGGCTTCTCGGAGTGATGATTATGGAGTGGGGAATGAAAAACCGATTAAGTAGACTCTTCCAAAAAGACGGAAAAGCCCTGTTTTTACCAATAGATCACGGCTACTTTCAAGGTCCAACACACCGCCTTGAGAGGCCTGGCGAAACAATAAAACCGATTTACCAATATGCAGACGGCTTGATGCTAACACGGGGTATCCTTCGTAACTGTATCGATCCAGCAATTGAGAAACCCATCATCATGCGAGTTTCAGGCGCTGTCTCAGTGGTCGGAGAGGAATTAGCAAACGAAAGCGTAGTGACATCCATTCAAGAAATACTCAGGTTAAATGCATCCGCAGTTTCGATGTCAGTCTTCGTTGGAAGTAAATATGAAAACAAAAGCCTAACCAACCTATCCAAACTGATCGATGAATGCGAAGACTACGGTATACCAGTTATGGCTGTTTGTGCGGTGGGAAAAGAACTCGAAAAGCGAGAAGCACGATACCTTGCTTTATCTGCTAGGATCGCCGCTGAAATCGGTGCAAGAGTTGTTAAAACATACTATTGTAAAGAGAACTTCGAGAAGGTCGTCAACGGTTGTCCCGTACCAATCGTAATTGCCGGCGGACCAAAAACAGACACACAACGTGAAGTTTTCGATTTCGTCTATGACGGTATGCAGAAAGGCGCGGTAGGCGTAAACCTTGGTAGGAACATTTGGCAGACTGAGCATCCAGTTGCCTCAATCAAGGCGATTCGCGCTATAATCCATGAAGGTTACACAGCACAAGAAGCAGAGGACCTCTACAACAAAGTAATAGCAGGCAAAGCCTGACTTTCTTTTTTGGTGACTGTTTTGCTAGCCGCTTTCTACTATAACAACCACGACGTCCGCGTCCAAGAAATCCCGACGCCGCGAATCGGTGAAGAAGAAGCTCTGCTCAAGGTGATGGCTAGCGGAATCTGCGGCAGTGACGTGATTGAATGGTACCGTGTCCCAAAAGCGCCGCGTGTCTTGGGGCATGAAGCCACAGGCATAATTTCTCAAGTCGGCGCCAAAGTAAAAAATGTACAAGTTGGTGACCGTGTCTTTATTTCGCATCATGTTCCATGTTTCCAATGTAGACATTGTAAACGCGGTAACCACACAGCCTGTCACACACTTCACACAACCAATTACTACCCCGGCGGCTTCTCACAATACGTGCTAGTCCCAAAGATCAACGTTCAACACGGCATCTACAAGTTGCCAGAAGCATTATCCCTCGAAGAAGGCACCTTTATTGAGCCGCTTGCATGTGTATCCAGAGGGCAGCGGCTATCAAACCTGAAAAGCGATGACACAATCCTCATCATCGGTAGTGGCATCTCAGGTATCCTACACACTCAACTAGCCAAGTACAAGGGCGTAGAGAACGTCATCGTAGCCGACATCAACCCCTACCGATTAGAGCTTGCTAAGAAATTTGGCGCACACCATGCTCTTGATGCTAAAGCGAATTTGCCTGAAAAACTAAAAGAGTTAACTGGGCACTTAGCAGATCAAGTTGTTGTCTGCACAGGTGCCACCTCAGCAGCCATGTCATCAATGGACTGCGTAGAGAACGGAGGAACAATTCTTTTCTTTGCTGTACCTGATCCAACGGTGAAGCTACCGGTGCCAATTAACCAGTTCTGGAGAAACGAAATCACAATGTGCACAAGCTACGGCGCAGCACCCAACGACATTGAAGATTCAATTAAAGTTCTCGCGACTGGTGAGTTAGATATCAAGGGTATGATCACGCATAGGCTAGACATCCGTGAGGCTCAGGAAGGTTTCCGATTGATGGCTGAAGCAGGCAACTCATTGAAAGTTATCCTTGAACCCAATCGTGAATAAACATAAAAACAGATTTTCCCTATCTTTCTTTTATGTCAAACTTGCAAGACGCAATTAGGCAACGCCGAAGTATTCGGAAATTCTCGAATAAACCCGTTCCTAAAGCCTTGATTTTGGAGGTCTTGGAGGCAGCGGGGTGGGCACCGTCAGCACATAACGCTCAGCCTTGGCGGTTCATAATTTTGCAGGACGCTGACGTTAAGCGGGAGTTGGCGCAGAAAATGGCTGACGAATGGGCTGCGGACTTAGTAAGAGACGGCGCAGCAGCTGAAGAGTCGAAACGAATAGAGCGGATGGAACGATTCACGAATGCACCGGGGCTAGTTCTAGCTTGCCTGACGATGGATGGTCTCAGAAAGTACCCTGATGAGAAGCGGCAGAATTACGAGCGGGACTTGGCAGTCGAAAGTTTGGGCGCGAGCCTTCAGAATATGCTTTTAGCGGCGCATGTGGTGGGCTTGGGCGCTTGTTGGTATTGCGCACCCGCGTTCTGCAAGGAAATTGTTCGAAGTGTGCTAAAAATACCCGAGTCTATTGAGCCTTCAGCGTTAATTGTAATGGGATATGCTACAGAGTCGCCCCCAACTCCGCCTAAAAAAGCCCTTAGAGATTACTGCTACCTCGACTTCTATGGGAAAGCGCTCGGTTAAGACTTTACCATTACGAGCAGCATTTTGAACCGTGTTTTTGCCTGTAGAGCATGAGGCTTGTTAGCGGGCATTATAGTCATTTGTCCTTCTTTTAGAGGTACGGGGGTGCCTGATATGGTAACCTCGACTTCTCCATCTATCACGTAAACCAAGGCGTCGTAGGGCGCTGTGTGTTCGCTTAAGCCCTGCTTTTCATCGAACGCAAATAAGGTGATTGTTCCTGCTTTTTTGTCGATGATTGTGCGACTTACAACTGAGCCTTCTTGATAATCGATTAAGTCTGAGAGGTTGGAGGCTTTCGATGTTAAAGTTTTGTTTGACATATCTATCACTAATGAATATGTTTACTCTTCATTATTTCTTTAGCTTTGTCCGTTCCTCATCCCATAGCTGGAAAACTTCCTGGGCAATCTTGGGTCGAAACGTGAAAATATCCTCTGCATGAGCAACATACAGGTAGATAGTGTAGACCCGCTCAAAAGCGGCCGAGCGCGTTAGGATGTAGCTAGGAATAGTGGGGAGCTCTTTTTCGTATTTTCGGAAGACTTGCTTGAATATATCCGCTATTTTATCTGTAGGAACATTGTGGTCAAATCCTATTTCAAAAGTGTAGCAGTAGAGATCTCTGTTTTGGGGGGTCTCATATAGAAAGTTTGTTACGTCTCTATCGAGGATTTGCAGGTTGCTTATTGAAACAATGTTGTTGGCTAATGTTATTATTTTTGTGTAGTTTATAGTAATTTCTGAAACAATACCCTCCACTGTGCCTATGCGTACGTAGTTGCCTACTCTGAATGGTCTAGCGGTCATTAGGAATATGCCTGCTACGAAGTTGCCAATAGTTTTCTGTGAGGCAAAACCGACTGCAGCTGCGCCTATGGCTGATATCGAGACAATCCAATCTGCACTAAAACCCCCAACACGGCTAATCAGGGCAACCGTCACGATTAAAACTATAATACGGAAGGTTAGTGCCAGATTGTTTGCTGTGTTGGGTTCTAGTTTTGTTCGTTTTGCGAAACGATTGAGGTAACGTGTTACTACGCGTTCAACTGCTAAAGCTATGACTATGATGACTAATATTTCAAAGATGTCTGTTAAGGGTAATCCGAAAAAGCTAGCTGCTTCGGGCGTAGTTGTCGTTTCAGGTGTAGGTGTAGACATAGCTTATATTCACTTGCTCAACATTCTTACACTAAGTAATTCTATAACTCTTTCGCGACGATTGAGATCATTCTTGTTTGTCGAGGGTGAATTCCCTAGAGATCGAATTTACGCAGCATATTGTATTTTTCTCGGTAAACTGTTCTCCAGTAAATACGTGTCCTAATTGTGCCCCGCAGTTAGCACACTGGATCTCCGTTCTTATTCAATCGGTGTCCAGTAAACGTTTTACTGCTCCTGGGATTTCCTCATCAAAACTTGGCCAACCACAATTAGCTTCAAACTTGTTCTCGGAACGACACAGTTTGGCTCCACAGCGTTTACAGACATAGGTGTCTTCCTGCCAAAAAGCATAGTATATGCCGGTGACGGGCATCTCTCTGCCTTGTTTATAATGACTTAATCTTCTTCCAGTGTGAGTTTCTTGTAGGCTGATTGTTGAGAAGAAGTGTCATAAATATCACTAGAATTTGGGTGTTGGGGGGCAAAAAAGCATTCTAAACCATAGCTTTTGCGACAGAATTAAATACGCATCTACCAACAAGGGAGGTAAAAGGAATACAGATGGTTAACCGCAAAAAATTGGCAAAGATACTAATTGCCTCAGTCTCAATTGTATGTGTTCTGCTTGTGGTTATTCTGAGTAATGTGTTCCTGCGTTCCTATCCTCACCCGGGAGAAGGTTACGTCGACCCAGCAAGCGGAATCCATATAGCGCACAGTGGAGAAATCACAGGAGCCCCCATTAACTTCACGGGTATCCACCATGAAGGTGACGTCTACACGCTCACAGGCAACATAACGGCCATGGTCACGATCGATAAGAGCAACGTAGTCTTGGATGGTGATGGCTTCTCGCTAATTGGTTCACATGGTTTGCGTCTAATGAAGGTCTACAACGTCACAGTCAAGGACCTAAATATTGAAACCCACTACCTTCGAATCTTCCTAGATCAATCGGAGAACTGCCATATTCAAAACGTGTCCTCCAATTACTTTTTCCACCTGAAAGCTTCAAGCAATAATATAATCTCTAACTGTAGCAGCAGCGGTTACATGGACCTCGAAAACTCTAACTTTAATACAATCAAAGATTGTAAAATTGATAGATTATCGCTAGTACAATCAAACGATAACAAAATCCTCTATAACAGTTTTTGGTCTCAGGGTCCCTCCTTAGGATTAACTTCTTCCTCAAACAACCTAATATTCGGTAACACTTTTGAAAAGTTCTGGTGGTGGATAAACATGGGCAAAGACTCTACCAATAACAAGATTGTCGCAAACAATGTCTGGGCGGGCCAGTTCTACCTCGAGGACGAACTAATGGGAACCAATTACATCTACCACAACAACTTCTACAACTTCAAATGGAACCAAACCGCAACCACCAACTCAGCCAATGTTTGGAGCAGCGAGGGCAGAGGCAACTACTGGGGTTACAATTGTCCAGACGTGAACCATGACGGAATCGGTGACGCACCCTACGTTATAGACAGAACAAACACCGACAGTTATCCGTTGATGGCGCCAGTAAACATTGCGGCTGAAACTCTGCCAAAGTAAACGGGTAAAAAAAAAGATATAAGCAGCGCTTGCTTTTTGTTAGTTAGGGTTTTTTGTGGTTGAAATTACTAGACTATTTTGGAAAAGAGCCTTTACTTCAGACAATTTTGAACTCGGTGAAATAAACAGCGCAGACGTAGACATGAACACCTGGCAGATAACTAGTCTTTTTGTTAATTTGACCGATGAAGCTTCGACTGCCCTTGGGTTTAAGCATCCTTTCTTGGGAAAGGTTATGGTTTGCCTGCCAATATCTACGGTAAAAACGATCTCTGACAAGGCAGTTTTAAACCAGACGATAGACGAACTGCGCAATCTGAAGCAATGCAAAGAATAACTAACGTTTGCAAATTAAGTTGCGTTCGTGTATTCGAGTTTTTGCTCTTCTTTCAGCGTAAAGCGAAAACAATGCTCCAAATAATGCGACGGAAGATACAATTGTTGCTGCTATTATAAATGGAGATGGCACAATAGTGGCTGATAGTGCAGATGATATTACTAGAAGAAGTGCTGTTGCTAATAAGACAAGTAAAATCAAGATAATGATTGTTTTCTTCATCTCATCACAATTATTTTTGGCCTTGTTTTTTGTTTAAAAGATTTCTTGTCAAGGTTTGTTGACTAAATATTCAGTTTACGAGTAAAGGGTTCTTGACAAACAGCGCCTTTATATTGACTTAAAGAATTGGGAAAAAGTTGGGAATTTTTAGTTGGGAGATGGGTCCATTTGCGTGTAAGCTTTTATTCTTTGTATAAGGAGTCTTTGGCTTCTTCCGTTAGGTCTTTTTCTTGTTCAACGAATTCATCAACAGACTCTAGGAGAAGCTCTGCTTGCTCTTCTGTGAAGCCATATCGCATTAAAGATTTCAAAAGGTATAGCCTTCTCTGTTGCTGTGCCATGTCCGCGGAGACTTTCTCCTTGTTTTCAAGAAGAGGATCTTGAGAAGACATTGGGTTACCCACTATAATATAGGTATTTAGCATTTTTAAGCTTATCCTGTTACTGGTATATCTTGTTTTAATTCTTTGATAGCAATTCATGAATAGCCTTTGCTGCTCTTCTGCCGGCTCCCATGGCGCTTATTACCGTTGCCTCGCCTGTAACAATATCTCCACCGGCATACACGGCTTCAATGCTTGTTTTCCCCTTTTCGTCAACCACTATTCCACCCCAATCTGCAGTTGTGAGACCTTCGGTTGTTTGCTTTATTATCGGATTTGGAGTTCTCCCAATGGCCATTATAACCATGTCTGAATCCATCATGAAATTAGAAGATTCAATTGGAATCGCTCGTCTTCTTCCCGTCTTGTCTGGCTCTGTCAACTGCATTCTTATGCATTCGATCGACTTGACGTTTCGTCTCTCATCCCCAATTAATCTTAGCGGGCTTGTGAGGAACTCAAACACGATGCCCTCTTCTTCTGCATTTTCTATCTCCTCCTCTCTGGCAGGCATCTGATCCCGGGAGCGGCGATAGACGATTTTGACTTCTTTTGCACCTAATCTCACGGCGCATCTGGCAGCATCCATAGCAACGTTACCTCCGCCAATGACTGCCACTTTTTCTCCTACAAATATTGGCGTGCCAGCTCTGGGGAAGTCATAGGACCTCATTAGGTTGACGCGAATGAGAAATTCGTTGGCTGAGTAAATCCTGCATAGGTTCTCGCCGGGTATACCCAGAAAGGTTGGAAGCCCTGCACCCGTGCCTATGAAGACCGCGTTAAATTGTTTTAGCAGTTCTTCTATTGTGTATAGTCTTCCGATTAATGCGTCAGTTTTCAGGGTGACTCCTAGCTTCTGTATGTATTCTGCTTCTGCTTCAACGATTTTCTTTGGTAACCTAAACTCTGGAATGCCATATGTGAGAACCCCACCTGGCGTATGCAAGGCTTCGAAAATAGTGACGTCATGCCCAAGTTTGATTAAATCCGCGGCCACAGTTAACCCAGCTGGGCCAGCTCCAATTACTGCTACTTTTTTGCCTGAAGGCGGGCATTTTTCTGGGATCAGAAAACCGTGTTGCCTTTCCCAGTCTGCTACAAACCTCTCCAACCTCCCGATTGAGACGGCATCGCCTATTCGTCCTGCAGTACATTTGGATTGGCATTGTTCCTCTTGGGGGCAAACACGTCCACAAACTGCAGGTAGACTATTTTTTTCTTTAATCTGCTTAGCTGCCTCTTCGAATTTGTGTTCTTTGATGAATTTTATGAAAATGGGAATACCCACCTCAACAGGACAACCTTTAATACAGGGAGCGTCTCGACATTGGAGGCACCTTTCAGCTTCAAGCAAAGCATCCTCTTCAGCATAACCAATCGCTACTTCTCTAAAATTACGCCTGCGTTCTTCTGGAATCTGTTTAGGCATCGGGACAGCTTCTTTTCTGAACTTGGGTTTAGATGCACTCATCGTTTTTCGCCTTCTTCCCAGAATACGTATGCAAGCTTCTCATGAGACGTATACATCTTGAGACGAGCCAGCAACTCGTCAAAATCGACCTGGTGCCCATCGAAATCCGGTCCGTCTACGCATCCAAACAGCATATTTTTGCCAACAGTCACTCGACAGGCTCCGCACATACCCATGCCGTCAACCATTATTGGTAGCAGGTTTACAATTGTAGGTATTCCCTGTTCTCGGGTGAGGTCAGATACCGCTTTCATCATTACAACCGGTCCTTCCGTAATGACGCGGTCAACCTTTCTTTCCTTAAGCATGTCTTTGAGAAAGTCGATTCCCCTATACCCTTCTGTTCCGTCATCTGTAGCAACATAGAGCTCGTTGCAGGTCTTTTTCATTTCATCTAAGAAAATCAAATGATTTTTTGTTGTTGCTCCGACTACCCCGATAACATTGTTGCCTGCTTCTCGGAAAGCTCTGGCTTGAAAGTGCAGTGGAGCCGTCATTACTCCGCCTCCGACGCAGAGCACCGTGCCGAATTTCTCAATTAAGGATGGTTTTCCAAGGGGCCCCAGTAAGTTCAAGACGGAGTCTCCCTCATTTAATCTGCCTAATTGTTTGGTGGTTTTGCCTACTTCATGGCAAGCCACAGATACAGAGCCTTTTTCTAAATCTACATCGGCGATCGTTAGTGGGATTCTCTCGCCATCTTGGTCTATTCTTAAAATCACGAATTGCCCTGGCTTGGTTTTTACTGCTAATTCTTTTGCCGAGAAGCTGAACAGGTTAATGCCTAGAGCCAGAACTCGTTTTTCTTCAATTTTAAACATTGCTTTCAATCCTCTGTTTGGCTTTCATTGGATTTGGTCCAAGACTTTCAATTTGCTTAACAAAATCAGTCATCATAGCTGCAAATTTTTGTCCTTCAGAAGACGAGGCGAATCCGAGTTCGAAGCGCTTTGGATCTATGTCCAAGTATTCCAGCGACTTCTTTATGACCTCTACTCGTTCTTTGGCTTTTAGGTTGCCGTCGATGTAGTGGCAGTCGCCGATGAGGCAACCAGTTATGATAACTCCATCTGCACCATTTTGAAAAGCTTTCAGGACATGAAGAACGTCGACTCTGCCGCTGCAGGGAACCCTTAGAATCCTTACGTTTGGGGGATATTGGATTCTGGATACACCTGCAAGGTCCGCTGCGGCGTAGGAACACCATTTACATGCGAAACACAGTATCAAGGGCTTAAATTCGTCCTTTACTTCTTTTCGTTCCTCTATTTTAAACAGTGCTCCAATAGCTACAGATATCTGGTCATCTCTGTACTGTTTGAGCTGCATTGCTCCCATGGGGCATTCCGATGCGCAGACTCCACAGCCTTTACAGTTGGCCTCGATTATTTTCGGTAGACCAAACGGTGAGGCTTCGATAGCGTTGAAGGCGCAGGAGATCACGCATGCATCGCAGTTTACGCATATTTCCGAGTTAACTGATGCCTTCACGGCACCTGCCTTGATCTTGCCAGCTGCCATTGGGATTGATGCTTTGGCTGTTGTTGCGTAGGCTTGGGAGATGCTTTCGAGAATATTTTTTGGACCATGTGCGGTGCCGCAAATGTATATGCCTTCGGAAGCAAATTCGACTGGTCTTAGTTTTGGATGCACTTCAAAAAAGAAGCCATCAGCACCTAATGGCACCTTAAGAATAGATGCAAGGTTTTTTCCATCCTCATGCTGAACTAAAGGGCTAGACAGGACTACGAGGTCACTTTCCAGCTCGATTTCATTATTCAGGTAAGTGTCATAGACAGTCACAATCAGTTGTCCATCTGGTCTTGTTGTGACTTTGGGCGGTCGATTTTGATCGTAGCGGATGAATTTTACAGAGTTGGTCCTTGCGTCTTTGTAGATGTGCTCGTATTCTCCAAAGGTCTGGACATCTCGAAACAGCACAAATACGTCGCTGTCAGGATAGAGCTTTCTAAGTTGAGTGGCATTTTTGAGCGCCACTTGACAGCATATCCTTGAACAATACGTCCGCAGGGTCTTTTCTCTTGTTCCCACACATTGGATCATCACGACTTTTTCTGGTTTTCTGAGTTTTCCATTTCTGAGAAGTTGCTCAAGCTCTAGTTCTGTGATTATGTTTGGGTTTTCACCATACCCGTAGTAACCGATGGGTTTTAGGGGCTCAGCTCCTGTAGCAACGATTATTGTGCCTACTTCAATTTGCTCTGTTTGCCCGGGTTTTTTCGCTTGCAGGGTCACTTGGAAGTTGCCGATGAACCCGCTTACTTGACTGGCGATTGTTGATGTGTGTACGTGCACTTGGCTATTGGCTTTCAGGGCGGTGATGGCTTCTCTCAGAACTTCTGAAGAGTCTCGATCTGTGGGCTCCAATTTGTAGAGGCGCTTTAGCATTCCACCCAGTTCCGCTTCTTTTTCGACTAGATGAACTTTGAAACCCTGCCTTGCCAATGACGTTGCGGCTGTAATTCCAGTTATTCCGCCACCTATCACCAAAGCTGAAGGGGTGATGTTTAGTTCGGTCTCGGTTTGCGGTTCAAGATACCTCGCCTTTGCTGCCGCCATTCTGACTAAGTCTTTTGCCTTTTTAGTGGCTTCTACTGGTAGGTGCATGTGGACCCATGAACAGTGTTCACGGATGTTTGCCATCTCGAAAAGGTATTTGTTTAGCCCTGCTTCCTCACAGGTCTTCTGGAAAAGAGACTCGTGTGTAGCAGGGGTACAGGAGGCCACGATAACGCGGTTTAATTTTTGGTTCTCTATCTGCTTTTTGATAGCGTCAAGACCCGCTGAGGAGCAGGTATAGATGTTTTCTTCAGCATAAACCACGTATGGAAGAGTTTTGGCGTATTCAGTGACAGCTGGAATGTCTACTACTCCTCCGATGTTGAATCCGCAGCGGCATAGGAAGACGCCGATTCTTGGTTCAGATTTTTTTACTTCCATTGTATCCCCTTATCTTGACTGGTTAGCAGAGGCTACCTCTGAGGCTTTAGCGGCAGCAGCGCTAGCCTGGGTCACTGATTCAGAAATGTCTCTAGGTGCTTGACAGAATCCACATACAAAAACCCCATCAACATTTGTCTCAACAGGCATAAGCAATTCATCTTTTGTCTTAAAGAAACCATAGTTGTCCAGTTCCAAGTTGATGCTGTTTGCCAAGAGCTTATTGTCTTCCATTGGAACAAGTGCTGGGCAGAGTACAACAAGATCTGAGTGCAGTTCATCGATTTTGTCTTCTTCGATGTTTTCGTAGCGAATCAGTAGGTTGAATGTGGCAGGGTCCTCTAGTATTACGCTTGCGCGGCCATTGACGTAGTTGACACCCCACTCATCTTTTGCCCGTGTTACTAATTCCTGAAAACGCTTACCAAACACCCTTAGATCCTTAAAGATAATGTTGACTTGGCATTCAGGGTGATGTTCTTTGACTAGGATTGCCTCTTTTGTTGAGTACATGCAGCATACACTCGAGCAGTATGGAAAGAGGTTTTTACCGCTCCTTGACCCCACGCAAAGCAAGAAAGTTATCGAGTGAGGTTTTTTTCCGTCGGATGGTCTTTGGAGTTCTCCATGGGTTGGTCCTGAAGCGTTTATTAGTCTTTCAAATTCCATTGAGAGAAGAACATTTTTGTGCCGTTTGTAGCCGTACTCGGTGATAGATACGGGAATCCAGCTCTCCAACCCTGTGGCAACTACTATGCTTGAGACGTTGATGGTGATCTCTTCCGGTTTTTGATTGAAGTCTATTGCGTGGGCTTGGCATAATTTCTCACAAATTCTACATACACCCTTTTGGAAGAAGAGGCAGTTGTCCTTGTCTATAACGGCGACGCGTGGGACTGCTTGCGGGAAAACCATGTAGGCTGCTTTTCGTTTTCCCATGCCCATGTCGAATTCGCTTGGAACTTTGATTGGGCATTTTTCTGTGCACTGCCCACAGCCGGTACATTTGTCGGCATCAACGTATCGGGCTTTTTTTAGAACTTTTACCTTAAAATCTCCTGAAGTACCTTTGATGTCTTTGACCTCTGAGTACGATAGTAGCTTGATTTTTGGGTGTCGAAAACACTCCATCATCTTAGGTGCAAGTATGCAAATCGAGCAGTCCATCGTGGGAAAAGTTTTGTCAAGTTGAGCCATTCGTCCCCCGATACTGGGTGATTTCTCGACCAGATAAACCGTGATTCCTCGGTTAGCAACATCCAGGGCGGCTTGCATCCCCGCTATACCACCACCAATCACAAGAACTGAACTTTCCTGCATACCCATTCCCTGGCTGTTTCGTTAGGTCGAGCTTACCCGCTAAGTTCCCTTTTCTCCGCCCTCAAGCTTCTGTCGAATCGAATCAAACTCTTTGATAAGTTGCGGTAAATGTGGCATCCGCTCCGTAATTACATCCACTAGCTCTTTTGCTGCTTCATCATGCGAAATAAGCAAACATATGACGTCGTTTACGAACGCGTCAAACTCTCCGTTGTATGGAGTCGTCACTTCTGATTTTAAGTTAGAGACTCTCTTTAGCATGTTTGTGAAAAAGACTGAGTCAAGGATTTCGTGTACCTTTTCTTCGCTTTCTTCTGGATATTCTACTGCGAGAATTCTCATTTTCATATTAATTCCCTCCTTCCTGCAACAGCAGATACGATACAGGAGTAGTCTTGTTTTTGGTAAAATGTCGCAGGTTTTGTGGTTTTACAGTTATTTTCAAGTAAATCCACCTTGGAAGGTGATATGTTTTGAATGCATATATTTGATTTTGCTATTACGCATTCACAAATTGAGTTCTCAAATTTTTTTGGGCTTTTTTACGGAAAGTAACGCGTTCAGCAATTGTTTTCTATATTTTCTACAGCACTTCCAACATGCCCAAATCACTTTCAAATTGCCCAAACTTTATCTATTCGTAGAGGGCATTCAAGTTCAAGCACGTAGTGCGTGATTTCGAGTTAATCGTTTAGGTGTTTCCTTTATGGCTGAGGCAGAGACAGCGTCTGAATCTAAGGGTAAGGAGCAGCCCATAAAAGCTTCTGAAATAGACCCCAAATTTAAGTATGAACTTCAAAAGTTTCATGGCAGCGAAAAAATACTCAAATGTTTTCAATGTGGCACTTGCACTTCAGACTGTCCAGTTGCTCGCTACAGCGATTCATATCGTCCCCGAACGCTCATTCACATGGCACAACTTGGCTTGAAAGATCGTGTCTTAAACAGTGACACACTCTGGCTATGTGCAGCTTGCTTTACATGCACCGATCGCTGCCCACAAGATGTTGAAGTTGCCAGCGTCATTCGAGTCTTCCGTAACCTTGCAACTGAAAAGGGTTGTATACCACAAGTCTTCAAAGACCAAGGTCAAAGCTTACTCGAAACAGGGTATGCTTACAAAATCCCTGAGCTTAGAATAAAGAAACGTGAAAGCCAAGGCTTGCCTCCGCTGCCTAAAGGTAACCCCGATAGTGTGCGTAAAACCCTAAAGGGAGTAAAGTTTTTTGAACGCATCCAAAAGCCATTAGGTGAAAGAGAAAATGGGCAGTAAATATTTAATCTTTTTAGGTTGTGCTATTCCTTACCGTGTTTCTTCATTTGAAATTTCTTCACGGAAAGTTCTCGCTAAATTGGGTGTTGAACTTGTCGAGATGCCTGAATTTAATTGCTGTGGTTTGCCATTGGATCCTGTTAGTCATGAATCGATGTTAATTTTGGCAGCTAGGAATTTGGCATTAGCAGAGCAACAAGGCTTAAACATTCTCACATTATGCCCCGGTTGTGCCGGGACCTTAAAGAAAGTTAGCCAGATTCTAAAAGAAGATAAGAATCTAAAAGAACAAATTAACAGTCACCTAAAGGAAGATGATTTAGAATTCAAAGGAACAATTGACTCTAAACATTTCCTTCAGTTACTCACCGAAGATGTAGGTTTAGAAAAAATCAAAGCTTCTGTCACCCGGCCATTAACTGAACTAAAAGTAGCTGAACACAACGGTTGTCATATTCTACGGCCAAAACAATACATAGGTTTTGATGATCCAGAAGACCCCCAAATGCTAAAAGCATTAATCGAAGCCACAGGTGCCACATGCTTAGACTACATTGATGAGACTGAGTGTTGTGGAGCACCCAGCGTTGGTATAAGTGACAAATTAGCTTTGCAGCTTGCCCGTGATAAGCTCAACCACATAAAGATGGTTGATGCACAAGCTTTAATCACGATATGCCCGTTTTGCCATATAATGTACGATACAAATGAACTTCGCATAGAGAAAACTTTTAACGAAGTCTATGGCATTCCCATTCTACATTATCCACAACTACTCGGATTAGCTATGGGTATGACTCCTGAAGAGTTAGCTTTTGGTGAACTTCGAGTAAGTGCACAGAAAATCACAGAACAATTCACCAAAGGAGCAAACAAACCGTGAGTAAAAGCAAGCTGAAAATAGCCTTCTACTGGGCTGCAAGCTGTGGCGGCTGCGAAGTAGCCGTCTTAGACATAAACGAAAAAATCCTTGACGTAGTAAAAGTAGCTGATATCGTGTTTTGGCCTGCAGCTATGGACATCAAATACAAAGACATCGAAGCCCTCCCAGATAAACACATAGACATCACCTTCTTTAACGGCTCAATTCGCAACAGCGAACAGGAACACATGGCAAAACTCCTAAGACAAAAAAGCAAAACTCTAGTCGCTTTTGGCTCATGCGCTCACGAAGGCAGTGTTCCAGGTTTAGCAAACCTGAATACTAAAGCAGAAGTCTTCGAGCACGTTTATATTAAAGACAAATCAAACGTAAATCCCCAAACCACTACACCTAAAACGGAAACAATAATAAAAGAAGGCAAATTAGAGCTCCCCGAATTCTATGATACCGTACGAACACTTGCTCAAACTGTGGACGTTGACTACTATCTTCCAGGGTGTCCACCACCAGTTAAGCTAATCGCCGAAGCAATCGACGCCATAGCAGGCAACAATCTACCTCCAAAAGGATCAGTTCTTGCACCGCTCAAGGCAGTCTGTGACGAATGCCCCAGAAAACGCGAGAACAAAAAAATCGGCAAACTCTACCGCGTCTACGAGAAAGTCCCAGAACCAGAAAAATGCCTGCTTGAACAAGGCATACTATGCATGGGGCTTGCCACCAGAAGTGGTTGTGGCGCGAAATGTTTGGCAGTTGATATGCCCTGTACTGGTTGTGGCGGAAAAGCTCCAAACGTTCCCGAGCAGGGCGCAGCGATGCTTTCAGCTTTAGCTTCAATCTTGGGCTACGATAATGAACCAGGAAAAGAAACCTATACGGAAAAAGAAATCGAAGAATTACTCAGTCAAGTCAAGGATCCAACTGGCACATTCTACATGTACAGCTTGCCAGCGTCAATACTTAAACGTAAGGTGATTAAGAAATGAAAGAAATTATAATCGACCCAATTACACGCCTTGAAGGACACGGTAATGTATCCATTTTTCTAAACCAAAAAGGCGAAGTAGAGAATGCTTACCTAAAAATACCTGAACTAAGAGGATTTGAGAAATTCTGCATTGGTAGAAGAGCCGAGTTGATGCCCCAGTTAACTAGCAGAATCTGTGGTGTCTGCCCAGTCGCACACCACTTCGCAGCAACCAAGGCACTAGACGCAGCATTCAACGTTGAACCAACCTTAGCCGCAAAGAAGCTCCGAGAACTAATGTACATGGCTTACGTCATCTACGACCACACACTCCACTTCTACTACCTCGGTGGACCTGACTTCATAGTAGGCATCGATGCTCCACCAGAAAAACGCAACATACTGGGCGTCATAGAAAAAGCAGGCATCGACGTAGCAAAAGACGTGATAAAACACCGCGCCTACGGACAAAAAATCACAGAAATCATCGGCGGCAAAGCCACCCACCCAGCATGCGGATTACCAGGCGGAATCTCAAAACCACTCAGCGAAGAAAACCGCCAAGAAATAGAGCAAATGGCATCATCCTGCAAAAACTTCGCCCAATTCACACTAAAACTGTTCCATGACCTCGTCTTGGAAAACGCAAAATACGTTGGTCTAATCAAGAGCCAAGCATATACAATGCCAACATACTACATGGGAATGGTTGATGAAAACAACAAAATCAACTTCTACGACGGCAAAATCCGAGTAACCGACCCTGAAGGTAAAGAATTCATAAAGTTTAGCTCTCAAGATTATCTCCAACACATCGGCGAACACGTGGAAGAATGGACATATAGCAAATTCCCATATCTCAAAGCAATCGGCTGGAAAGGACAAGTCGCGGGTGCAGACAACGGAATTTACCGCGTCGGTCCATTAGGTAGACTAAACGCTTCAGATGGACTGGCTACTCCATTGGCACAAGAAGAATACCTGCTAATGTACAAGACCTTTGGCAACAAACCAGTGCACAGTACACTAGCTTTCCACTGGGCAAGACTGATCGAACTCTTATACGCTACCGAAAGATCGATTGAGCTCGTTAAAGACCCTGAAATCACAAGCACAAATGTCCGCAACAAACCAGGCGAACCAAGCGAAGGAGTAGGCATCGTCGAA
>JAXDAO010000101.1:0-2730 GCA_034679745.1 Bathyarchaeia archaeon | reverse complement strand
GAATAGCCCTCTCCATCTCCAAAATATCAGGCACTATCAGTAGACCTTGTCCACACGTACAGTGGTAAATAGGCATTTTTACGTTCAACGCTTGATTGCCTCCTACAACACAGCTCTGTTTGATTTTTATCCAAGTGTTTTTTGAAACGAATTGCCTAAAGGCTGAGTTTTTGATGGTTTATTGCTTGTTGCGCGGGCGTTTTTTACGTATAAGTGGATTTTTTTTGATATATTGATAGACTTATAGGGTGACTGGACTCTAATTGTTTGCTGTATTTGATTGTTTTCTTTTTCTGTTGCTAAGAAAAAAAGGTATCGTTTCTAAAATGAAGTGTAGCTACACATTGCCAAATTGAAGCAGCTGTTAGAGAAAAAGTTGCCATTCGAGTGTTTAGAAATGGTTTTTGAATGCCGGCAGTTTCTTCAAAACTACGAGCCCATAATGGGCAAATGAGAATCTGGAGAACTAACACCCGACATCTCAACGGATCACAACGGGTCACATAGTAGGCCTCATGCAGCCAACAGGTCTTCGCCCAAGTTGCCCAACTCCGAAGCCGGGACTCAGTGCCAAGCCCACTGTTTTATGTTGCCTTCTTGTCTTCGTTATGAGTTTAGCGATTTCGTGTTAGTTCTCAAATAAAACAAAGCATTTTCATTGATTTAAATTATGTTTCCGAATTCGACATACGTCTCTAACAGAGAACTTTTGGGGGGCTTGAAGATATGTTTATTTTTTTGTTTTGAAGCCGTTTTCTTTTAGCAATGTTTTTAATCCGTCTTTTAGGGTGTATTTTGGTTTGTAGTTTAACAGTATTTTCGCTTTGTTTATGTTTGCGTAGCTTTGTTTTATGTCGCCCTCTCTTTTTTGCTCGTAGTTAATTTCTAGGTCCGTCCCTGTTAGTTTGAGCATTGTCTTTGCGAGCTCATTAATCGTTGTCGCGTGGCCTGTGCCTATGTTAAAGACTCCGCCGCTAGCAGCCTTGCTCTCCAACGCCAAAATGATCGCGGCGACAATATCTGCTACGTAGACAAAATCTCTTGTTTGCAATCCGTCGCCGTAGATGTTTGGGGGTTGTTTTTGTTTTATGCACTCTATGAATTTGGTCATGACTCCGCTGTAATCGTTTAGCTTCTGTCGTGGTCCGTAGACGTTGAAGAAGCGCAGAACCGAACAAGCAAGCCCATGATTTGTGCTGTGCCGCAGAATACTTTGCTCAGCCGTGAGCTTTGACTGGGCGTAGGGTGAAATGGGGTTAGTTGGGTGTTGCTCGTCCACGGGCAAGTATTTTGGTTCGCCATACACTGCGCAGGATGAAGCTAACACGAATTTGGCTACGTTTGCCCTTAGGCTTTCATCGAGTAAGTTTTGGGTGCCCGTGATGTTGACTTGATTGTTGAATTCCGGATCCTTAATAGAGAGTGTTACGCTGATTTGAGCTGCCAAATGCAAAACTGCATCAACGTCTTTCATGCAGTCTTTGACTGTTTTGGTGTCTCTTATGTCGCCCTCTACAAAGGTGACTTTGCCATTCTCCAGCAATTTCTCGATGTTAGCTATTGATCCTGATGATAGGTTGTCTAGGATTTTTACTTTGTAGTTGCGATTAACCAGTTCGTCTGCTAAGTGACTGCCGATGAAGCCTGCACCGCCGGTTAGTAGTATGTTTTTTGGCATCTGTGGTCTACTTAAGTTGTGTTTGCTGTAATAAATCGTTTTTAGTGTAACAATAAAAAAGACAACAAACACTTGTTTGATTTTTCTTTTAAAGTAGTAGTCTATAAAATTTGATAGACGACTACTTCTCAATAACTCTCTTTTTGGGAATTGAGAGTCACCTCGACAGTGAAGCGAAAAGTAGCCTCTATTTTATTCTTTGAGTTAAGGTCGCAGTTAGGGTTTTAGTCCAAGATATGTGGCTGCGTCAGACTTTCTCAATGATTATTTTTTTACCCTCTACATAAATATCTATTTCATCTCCTATTTTCGCATCCACAGCATCTATAACATCCTCTGGCAGATACACAATCGGCTTTTTTCCTGCTGTGCTAATTTTACGCTTCAGCCTCAATGGTTGTGCGACACTTTTTATGCGCTCCCGAATTTGACCGTATTGCTCTGGAGTGAAGAGCTCCTCGCCACAGTCAGGACATTTAAGGGCCTTTACATTTCTTAAGATAATATCTCCGTACTCAAAATCAACTGTTGTTTCCACGTATTGAGTTTTACAGTTTGGGCAACTCATCATCGGTTCCTCCCTTTAGTTATTGTAATGATGATGGTAAACTCAGGGGTCTCCTGGCAAATAGCTATCCAGACGCCGTTTTTTGTGCTTAGGATGTAACGTATTTTTGTTTTTCCTTCAGTTTGCTTCTGATCGTCTATGATTATTTTTTGGATTGTTTCTGGCGGCAAATCGTATTTTAACGCTCTCTGCACGGCATGTTTTGTTAGGCGAATGGGTTTCTGCATTTGCCATCATCATAAAAATACGTATTAAATACGTATTTAAAGTTTGTCAGTTTTCGCCTTAGACGAGTATTGTTTTGCGCTAAGTTGTTTTTGCTATAATAAACTATTTTTAGCACTTTTACAGAGTAGTCATGAGTGTACTTTGGATGGGTGAAAAACTTACTTTTTCAGCAATACTCTGGAGAGAGGGTAAACTGCAAATCGCTTGGAGTCCTGAACTCGATATAGCCAGTCAAGGCAAAAACGTAGAAGAGGCT
>JAXDAO010000100.1:0-4449 GCA_034679745.1 Bathyarchaeia archaeon | reverse complement strand
GGTCATTCGTCCACCCCTTGGCTATACGATAATGCATTAGAGAAAGCGTATGAACTCTGGGAAAAAATAAAGGCGGCTTGCACATTTCCATCAATGGAACCCCAAGAGACACCGTTTACTGCTATCACCGCTTGTTTGATTCGAATGGTTGGCGGCAGGGGAAACTCGGTTATTCCATTTGAAGCTGAAATTAACCTCGACGTGCGAGTTCCTATTCAATTTTCCACAAATCAAGTTTATGAAAAAATGATGAAGATCCTCGCAAACTACCAGAATGCAAATCCAAAAGTCACCCTAAAAGCTACCGTTCTTGACACGGTTGAGCCCTTTGAAGTAAATACGTCTTCACCGCTTGTCCACGTCCTCTCATCATCTGTTCGTAAAGTGCTAAACAAGCCTGCCACTCTCCTACGCAAGACAGGAACAGGCGACATGAACATTTTAGGCAAAGCAATGAACTTGCCAATCGTTACCTATGGTCCCGGCGAGTCACATTTGGACCACACAATTGATGAGCACATTGAAGTTCAAGAATACCTATATTCAATAGCTGTTTACAAAGAAGCGCTCCTAAAACTAGCCGAGTTGCACAACAACAAGAATGTAAACAATGAAGCACTCGAAGATAAAAAAGTCAACTAGCTTTTTTTCGTTTCTTTAACTCCTGTATTAACTGAAGTGATGAGGCGCTATTTATTGACCGTATTTTTATTTTAGGATGAATATTATTCGCCTCTAGTGTCATTCCTATTGCATTCTGCTTTGGGTCTATATTCTACTTTCTTGTTTCGCTCTTTATGATGTCTCTCGCATTCTTTAACTCGGACAAGCATCCATTGGTTCTCTTCATAAACGCATCCGCAGAGTAAAGTCTTAGTTGTCAATTAAAGGACCTAAGTGAATATTGTGTTCATTTTTGATAAGGGTTACTAAATGTTATTCTGAACTCTTATGTTAGCAAGAAGACATCTAAACAAATAGATGACATAAAGTAACATTTTTGAGTAAGTAGCGTGTCTTGATTGTTATCTGAGGTGGCTATATGGGGACTATGAAAAGGAAAAATATTAACACTCGCCTTGAACAGGAAAAGAAGGCGAAGAGAGAGAAGGAAGCAAAAAAGAAACAGATGCTACAGCAACTTCCCGCTAAAGGAAAAAAGCGTTAGGGCCCATAATTTTTAATATCTTTTTTGATTACTGCTCTTTCAGCGATTTCTTAGTACCTATTTCTTAATTTCAGAGAAAACCTCTGTTTTAAAAGCTATCTAAGGTTGTACTCTAATAAGCTTTTTATTGGCTTGCCTGTGGAACATAATCTTTGCCAAGAACCTTTTATTGGAAATTAACGGTAAATACAATAATCCCCTAATGAGTTAAAGAAAATAAAGTTGAGGTAAAAAAGAGGCAGTATTTCAGTTGAGTGATGGCAACTATGGTGTAGAATTATCAGACGACGAAATGGAGGAAAGTGAGGGTTCCTTAACCGCCTCAGGAATAGCTGAGTACATCAGTTTCAACTGTTGTCCCCGCTTTTTTAAGCTGAAGTTCGAAGGTAAAGAATTACGAAAACGCACATGGCCTGAAGCGTTTAAGCCTATTAGTCCACTGCTTTATGGCACCGGAAAAGCGCTTGAAGAGAAAAAAGTTAATGATCTCAAGGGTAAAGCCGCCGCCTACCTTGACTTTACCAAGTACGACCCTAAGCAACATGGAAAGAACGGTTGGGAAAGAGCCAAGGACTCAGTAAATAATTTATGTTATATAATTGAATCTCAAATTTCTGCAGGAGAAAAGCTTGACAACAGCCCTATATTGGTTTATCAGTCTCCTATGAAAGGCATAATCGGCGTTTGGGGCATCAAAGGTATTGCAGACTTAATTGCCATTTGGCCCCTTAAAAACGGAAAAGTAAAGGTTCGCATTTTCGAGTTAAAGTCATCTTGGATGGAACAAACCGCTCATCGTATTCAAGTAGCGATTTACGTGTTGCTGCTCTCTAAGGAATTGGGTGTCCTATCTTCAAAGGTAGATCTTGAGGGTGGAGTAATCAGCAGAGAAACAAGCCTTGAGAACCTTGATGCTGAGAGTCTTCCAAATTTTAAACTTAGCCCCATCATTCAGGATGTTGAACGTCTCCTTGCTAAAAATGGTGAGTTAAACCGTATTCATCAGTTACCTTTGGAGAAAGTCGAGTATCAGCTTTGCTGGAGATGTGAAAACTGTGGCTTTAACGTGTGTTGTATCGTTTGTGCTGTTGAAAACGAGAGTATAACTCTGCTAAATCTGAGTAGGGGTGAACAGAAGGCACTTAGACACCACAATATAGAACGGTTGGAGGATTTGGCAAAGTTGAAGGCCGTTGTTGATACAGCGAATTTGCGTCCTTATGACTACAAGACAATACCTGCAAAAGACCCTGAAAAAGTGCATGAATTGTCAACTGACACCATCATCGGAGCTAAATTGGACTGGATAATTGAACGAGCTCAATATATGTTGGGCGGAATTCGGCCAAATAGTCCTAATTCAAGCAAAAGTCGCTGGATGCCCTGGTTAACTGGAACAGGATATGGTGGGCTCCCAGAAGACAGCCCAGCCGCTGGAGCAGACTCGGCGCTTCTCTACAATCCCGACGGAATGATTCGAGTATATCTTTTCGTTGAATGGGATTACATGTTAGATGTAATCTCGATAATAAGCGCTAAAGTCAGTTGCACACGTTATAGGGGCGAACCAGTATGTGTTTCACGGGTTATTGGCAGCCTCCCTGATGATCGCTACAAGTGTTTAGATGAAGAAAAAGATCTCATGGAAAATTTCTTCCTCGATTTAACCCAAGCCATAACAAATATAGCAAACGAAGTGGGAAGTCCCGATGAGGCTCCAATTCACCTTTACTTTTTTAGTCGTCAAGAACGCGATATGCTAATGAAAGCCGTTTGCCGTCAACCTTCTCTGATAGGCGCACGTGCTGTTAGGGATCTTTTAGGCCTCAGACAAGCAATCGATCAACCCATGTTTTCAATAATTCAAGACGAAGTAGCCAATCGAAAAGCCCTACGTTTCCATAGTTCAGGGCTTCTGCCGATTCTTGAGCAAGCATGCTTTTTTGACCGTAAACAATGGATAGTGAAGCGTAAAGACGGTTCATCAGTCGACTTAAGCCTGGTTTTCCGCGACGGATTATTCAATTATTCTCTTCCATACCGCAGAAACCCAGACGGTTCAATCTCTTTCCTCAAGGAAGGACATAACGACGGATACTATCCAGCCCGTGCCCGCTTCGGCGACCAACTGCCCATTGAATACATATGGGGCGCCAAGGGACGGTTGAACAGCTTTGACCAAGTAACTGGTCCAGCAAAAATTCTCTTAGACAAGCGCAAGTGGTGTGACTACCCCCACAAAAAACACCGAATTACAGATGAAGAACTAAACCTAATGGGCCAAAAAATTTGCATAGCTATAGAACATATCGAACGTTCACTCTCGATTCGCAACAGGCGTTTAGGCAAAAAACCCATCGCTATTCCCAAAATATCAGAATTCTCGCTTGGCACTGCAACACTTGAGCGTAGTTGCAGAGAATTCTTGGACCTAGAATATTTCTCAAAGCGCCAGGAAATGTACCAGCACTACGCTATGTTACCCTATCAACGTGTAGCTTCTGGTAGATCACTGATTTTCCAGTGCACCAAAGTAGAGGAGCTTGAAAAGGAATTCATTGTCCGCGGCAAGCTTGTCTACGAAGGCATTGGGTTGCCAAAGGCAGAATGTGTTGCAAATGCATGCAGAGTCAAAGGGGCCGATGGTTCAAGCTCGGGTGACTGGATGGTCGTCACAGAGCTTAAGCGCAACGAGGCAGGGCAATTCGAGGAAACAGAGAAACATTCGCCGTCACAGGTTGAGAAATCAGCTCGCGCCATTGTTGATAAAGTTGATGTACCAAAACTTGAGATTATTATAAAGGTAGTCAGTTGGCCTAGAGGTAGAGGCAGCAAGTATAGTGCTTGGCATAATCTTCCAACTACCGATACAGAGAAAGCAAATAATAACAAGTATATGCAGCTCTTCGAGGCAGGCCGTTACTACATTCTCGATAGTTTGGCGGATGATATCATTTCAGATAGAGCTGCTAAATGCCTTGACTATGCGAGCAACAATGTTCTGTACTGCCTTCTGGCTGACTATTTAGCAGGTAGAACAGGTGGTTCTTCACGTACTGCGCTATCTATGGATCCAGCAGAACAATTTTTAGGTTGGATCCAAAGTAGGCGTTTTCCACCTAAAGCAGAACAGAAACGTTTAGTTAACCGCGTTTTTGGGCAAGAACCCATTGTTATGTTACAAGGTCCACCTGGTACTGGGAAAACTGAAACTCTGCAACTAGCAGTTCTGGCTCATATAGCCGCTCATAGGGCATCTTCTCGTTGTCGAGTATTGATGG
>JAXDAO010000099.1:0-2750 GCA_034679745.1 Bathyarchaeia archaeon | reverse complement strand
TAATGCGTAACCGCCGTCTTCTAACTGAACCAGAGCGCATGGATTGTCGGTTTCTTGATCCCCATAGATTGTACTCCATTCCAGTTGGTTTGATGATTTGATTTTGAATAGGCAAAAATCGTTGTTTTGTGTACCAGTAATGGCATAGCCACTGTCGCTTGTCTGAATAATTATGCGTCTGTATCCTGGTTCATTTATTAAATCATAGCCGTGGTTCCAAACTTGTTTTCCTTGGGCATCAGTTCTCACTATCCAAGTGGCATAAACTATCGATGATGTGCTAGCCCTGTATAGAGAATTTGTACCAACTATAGCGTATCCTCCGTCACTTGTTTGTATTACGCATTGGGCCTCATCATCACAAGGATAGGTTTCTCCAAGCTGGTTAGTGTATGTTCCACTGTTGTACGTTTTATTCCATTGCGCAACACCTAGCGAGTTGGTTTTCACTATCCAGAAATCCTTACCGGTCTGACTGTTATCCACAGCTCCAACTAAAGCAAACCCACCGTCATTAGTTTGAATCATTGAATTTAGGTAACTATGGGCATATGTTTCCTCTGATAACGCGTAAACGTTACTCCAGATAACTGTTCCCTGAGCATTTACTTTAAACAACCAGAATTGTCCTCCGCTTCCAGCTACTACGTAGCCCTGATCCGCGGTTTGAACAATTACATATTGATCTGCGTATGTGTCAATTTCTGGACTTAGATTATTTGGGTCTTTAACTTTTGGATAGCTTCTTTTCCATTGTTCTGCTCCATTTAAGTCTGTTTTTAGAATTTGGAGTTCATAAGAAGAACTTAGCCCTTCTGCGCTCTCTTGGCGAAGATAGCCAAAAATAGCTATTGCATATCCACCATCGGTAGTTTTAACTATAGATCGCGGAGTCAATACATCCATAGAACCGCCTTGATATATTCTCTGCCATCCTGTTGAAGCCTGAGTTGTTGGAAAAATTAAAGAAAAAATTACCATACACAGAATAACCAAAAAGGCAAGCTGCGAGTACTTATTCAAGAGTTATCGCTCCCTTATTTGCTAATTGGAGACACGGGGTATTTAAATTCTTAGACAACACAAGGAGGGACTTAATTTTTGTGTGCTGAGACCTTAATGCCAACTATTGATTTATTTGTTGATTTGAGTTCATCCTCAGTCATACTGGTCAATTTTATTGCATCTTTCAGGGTATCTTCACTTATGATATATTCGAGTGGATAAGTTGTCTCTTCAAGCACTGATACATCATTGAACCCGGCATTTTTTATCAGTTCAAGGTATTTGTCTTTGATCTCAGCTCCAGCTATGCACCCGGCGTAGGCTTCGACGTTTTTTTGGATTGATACAGGTAGAGGTTTTAGGAGCACTATATCAGAAACCATCACTCGACCTTTAGGAGCAAGAACTCTGTATGCTTCTTCAAAAACTCGCTTTTTGTTTGGTGCAAGGTTGATTACACAATTAGAAATGATAACATCAACAGAGTTATCCGCTACAGGAAGGTTCTCAATTTCTCCGAGCCTAAATTCTACATTTGTGTATTTGCCTTTCTTGGCGTTGGCTCGGGCTTTATCAAGCATTTCAGGCGTCATGTCGACTCCGATGACTTTTCCCTGTTTCCCAACTTTTTTTGATGCCAAGAAGCAGTCAAATCCTGCACCTGAACCTAGGTCAAGGACTCTTTCTCCTTCTTTCAATGAAGCCAAGGCTGTAGGGTTGCCGCAGCCTAAGCCAAGATTGGCACCTTCCGGAACAGAAGTCATTTCATCATCTGAATAACCCACCATTTTACTTACTCGTTTGTTGGTGGGCGCTGAGCAACAGCTGGTGCTTGAGGCACAGCAAGAACCGCTTGTTTTTGCAACTTTTGCGTATCGTTTTCTTACTTCTTTCTTTATGTTTTCTTCTTTCATAATTTGCGCTCCTGTTTAGTGACTCCTGTAATTAAAAAACAAAGAGTCAGTCACTTTATCGGTATGTTACGTTTTCGAAGGCTTCTTTAGCGAGAATTCTTAGGATTTCTGGACTTAGCGTGTCTATGACAACATGTATTCTCTGGTCAACGATTGAGTACATTCTTTTTGTTCCGTCTTTGCGGCATCTAACTAATCCTGCATTCTTTAGGATTTTTAAATGGCGAGAAACTAATGGTTGAATTAAGTTTAAGTGTGGAACTATTTCACAAACACATTTCTCTCCATCTCGGAGATATTCTACTATTTCGAGACGGATTGGGTCAGAAAGTGCATCAAAAACGGTGGACTTGAACCTATTATTTTCGGGTGATGTGGAAAGCATAATGACTCTATTTGTAATAACAATATTTAAAAATTGTTATATTTCTACTGTTATAGAAGAAAAATGACTGAAGAAGACTACGAAGGGATTCCCAGAGAAAAAATCCCATGGGACCCAAAAATAAACTACAATAAATGCGTTTCCTGCGGCAAATGCGTGGATTTCTGTCATACAAGTGCCTTCAAATTCGAATGCAATGGAGAAAATAAGAAGACAGTTGTCAATTTCAATCGATGCATTGTTTTTTGCAGAGGGTGCGAAGATATCTGTCCAGTTAAGGCAATTACACACCCCCCTGAAAAACAAACTCGGGAATTAATCGATAAACTAAAAAATAAATCTGGAAGAAAGCGGCGATGAGGTTTCCTGCTTGCGAGAAGAAAACTTGCATATATTGAAGGAGTGGCTTTGCGATCTCAATGAACCTGAAAAGAAGGGAGACACTT
>JAXDAO010000098.1:0-2840 GCA_034679745.1 Bathyarchaeia archaeon | reverse complement strand
ACACAGAGAAACTTGTTTAGCAACCTCAGCGAATTTTTCGCCTTTGTCTAGACGAGTTTTTACTGTATTTGCTTCTGTTAATGTTTTAACCAGTATGTGGCAACAATGAACTTTGGCTGACATACTCTCTTCTAAAAGCAGTTTCTGGATATAACTCTTACTTGACCATCAAAATTGAATCGTGGATAAAATGGGCGAATTGTTGGTTTTGAATAAACACTTTCACGCTAAATTTTAGGTGAGCCGTGAAATATTTACATGAAATTGTTAAAATGCACTCCGAGTAAGAGGTGGCTACTTCGAACTTCGAAGCAAAGTTGATAGATACTGTTAATACAAAAGTAGTCATAGGTGTAGGTATGAAATCTGATAATACTCTCACAAACATAGATGAAGAACAGGGCCTCGATCGTGCAACAGCAGAGCAACTTGCAAAGATAGTTCAGTTTTTACTTAATATAGAGGATTAGGAGAAGGCTTTTTACCCCATACTCAGCCTTAAGAGATCTCTTTTATAAATTTCTAGGAATAAAGAATAAAATTGTATCAAAAAATAATTGAGTAATAAAAGGGAAGACTCTCTCTCAGTAAATGAGAGAATCAATCTTGAATAATTGGTTTACTCGATTACCTGAATTGCACCTTCTGGACATTGTGCCTCACAGGCTCTACAAACCAAGCATTCGCTTGCCTTTGTAGGAACTGACTTGCCGTCTTTCATCTCATAAACTCCGACTGGGCAAGTGTTGACACAAGTTTCGCATCCAGTGCATTTAGGATCGACAACAATTTTTACCATTTTTGTCTTACCTCACTGTATTATTTTCCTCAAATGTTGTTGTGTAAAATAAAAGGGTTTAGGTTGTTTACCGTATTTTTTCACGTAATCTTAACAAGATTCCATTGATGGCGGATTCAGCCTTATCGCGAGCTTTCTGGTGGTCACCAATGTTCTTCTTGTACGTTTCAAGGGATATCTCGCCTCTAAGTTGGTATGTTTCGAGGGTTTTGAGGTTTTCTTCAGCCAAAGCCAAATCCTCTTCAGCTTGATCCAATTGCTTAACTATCTCTGGATATGTACCACTTGAACCACGGAAAACAGCCTTGGCTTTTTCAATACTTCTAGTCAAAGCTTCTATGCGATTGTCTATGGCTGCCTTTTGTACCTTATATTGGCGTCTCGGGATCTTGCCTTTCTGCGCTCTATTTTCTAATGATCTCAACTCTGCCTTTAACTGTTTCTTATCTTCATAAGCATCTATGAATCGCTTAAGATCCTCTGCAGTAACCGGCTCACCCATCTTGATGACCTCAGGAGGCGCTTTTTCTTTTTTAGTTTCAATTGAAGGTCTGAGAATTACTAATTGTTCAGATCTGGTCGCAAACCGCTCATCTTTAGGTCGAATTCGCCTGTAAAAAACTGCCCCTATACAACCGATTGTTGCCAATAGCGAAGCCAAAAATGTGGGCCGTAATGAAATCCAGACAGGATTATAATCATATGATAATTGAATCGAATTTTGCTGTGGTGCAAGATAGTCAACATAACTAATGCTTTCTTTTGTGATAGTTAGAATATCTTGATAGGGATTACGAGATAAAGTTGATGCTATATCAAGCGAGCTTACATGAGGAGTCATAATTGTTGCACCTTCAGGAGGAGCAAATGTCATGGTTGCTCGCTGAACAAGGTATTGAAAATTGGGGAAAAGCTGAAAATTCAAGACATACTTAGCACTATCAAGCGTTGCGCCAGGCAAGTTATATGATGCTGAAAGTGTGACTGTTTCGCCCTTATTGATTGGGGTTGAGAGGGTTGTGTTTGATAGTATTATGTTGCTACTTGTAGGTGTGCTTATAATTGTTGAAAGCTCTTCCCCAGACCCGTCCTTGACTAACACATTTGTTGCTTCCATTGGTAAACTCAAAACAAAGCTACCCACTGGCGAGGTGGCATTACTAATTAAGCTGTAATTATCTACGGCTCTTACTGTTCCTGTTGCATCAAGAGTGATTTGGCGGCTTAAACTGCTTATTGTAGTTAACTGCACGCTTCTATCAGGAAGTTGTATTGTTGCCGTTGCAATAGAATAAGTATAGGGCAGGAGGTTATCCTTGGCGTAGTTTGTGTCTTTCACGTCTCCATCGTCTTTGCTGACTGTAATACTGTTGGGCAATCTTGGAAAAACCATCGCTACGTTACATGTTCCAACTTCTTTGGCAAAACAAGGATAAGCTGGAAAATCAAGGGTAAAATTTCCACCACTATCACTTGAAATAAGGCTGTTTGAGAGAACAAATGCTATCGCAAAAACACGCGGTGAATTATCCCTGAAGTCGACTTCTACACCATAGAAACCACTACGGTTAGTCAGGGGAACACCTAAATTAACGTTATAGATATGACCCTCATCGTATGCTAAAGTTTTCAGTAAATAAGCACTGTATCGGAAAGGTAATCCAACCGTAAATTCTCCGCTAACCTGTCCGGATATGTGAATTGTGTCAACAATTACTATGTGACCAGAATACATGACTTGAATTTCATGATCCACTCTATCTATACTGTAATCTTCAGTTTGGGCAGAAACCCTATCAAGAGGAACGGCGACAGGTAGGACGAATAGTAATGTGAAAGCTACAATAAAGAGTGATGCCGCCGTTTGCTTCAAGGAATTCACCAAACTGGGGTTTCTTTTATGTTAGGTTAGCCTGTTTATTTACTTTTACCGTAATGCAATAGTATTTCGAGCTAAGAGTAGTAAGTGGCTAATTTTGGTAGCGGGGAGTAGATTTGAACTACTGATCTCTGGGTTATGAGCCCAGCGGGTTAATCCTGG
>JAXDAO010000097.1:0-2576 GCA_034679745.1 Bathyarchaeia archaeon | reverse complement strand
TTTTCTTTTCGTAGCGCAAGCAACCTTCTACACTGAGATGTTCGGATTAAACCGGCAAATGATTGCTGAACTGTTCTTTGTCCTATTGCTGCTGGTCGTACTCACCAAAAAAATATCCCCTCCAGCTAGAATCACATTATTTCTTATCTTCAGTTTTGCCGTGGTAACCTCACATTACGCCATCGCAGAAATCTTCCTATTCTTTGTTTCCTTTGCATTCATCGCCTTGGTCATTTTGAAACGCCCAAGCAGAAATATAACCCTAGGCATGATAGCATTATTTTCTGTCATCATGTTCACATGGTACATTTACACATCTGGCTCGTCCGTTTTCACAAGTTTCGTAGAATTTGGAGATTACGTCTATCGACAGTTAGGCGACTTATTTAATTTAGAGGCAAGAGAGCAGACGATATTAAGAGGCTTAGGGCTTGAAGCGGCGCCGACTGTTTGGAACGCGTTTAGCCGCGTGTTCGCGTATATTACGGAATTCTTTATTGTCGTTGGCTTTCTTGGGCTTCTATTAAAGCGAACAAGATTTCATTTTGGCTCAGAGTATTTAATTTTCGGTTCAGCAGCTATGGGTCTTTTAGGGGCGCTTATAGTGGTGCCTGGACTGGCAGATACACTTAACATGACAAGATTCTACCACCTACTGTTATTTTTCTTAGCGCCTCTGTGTGTGTTAGGCGTTGTAACCCTTTTAAAATTGGCTTCTAAACGAGAAAAAGAACTATTAGTGGTAGCTATCTCAATACTCGTTTTAGTTCCTTATTTCTTGTTTCAAACAGGATTTGTATATGAGCTCACAGGAACCGACAGTTATTCACTACCAGTAAGTTTGCATCGAATGAGAGCAAGCAGATTGTACGTTCACTACGGTTACATAAGCGATCAAGACGTACTAAGCGCTCAATGGCTTGCAACTAACGTAAATTACCAGCAAGTGGCGATTTATGCTGATAGTACATCTAGTAGCAACGTTCTTGCGAGTTATGCTATGTTATTTCCTGGCTACACCAATTCAATATCTAACGTTACCAACCCACGGGATATCGAAATGATTTACTTGAATAGGTTTAATGTTGTTGAAGGTTTGGTGAGTAGTCGAGGCTTTGTGTGGAATACTACCGAGTTTTTCTCTATTCTTAATGATATGAACAAAGTTTACTCAAACGGAGCAAGCGAAATATATAGTAGTCCTTTTCGATAAATTAATTTATTATATAAATAGGCAATCGTTTTAGACATAAACCAGCAAAGCAGGGAACCTTGACATAATCGAGATTAGTTATGTAAATAGTAAGGTGCGCTACCAAATTTATAAAAACCGATGGAACGCTACTTTTATTGGAGGGTTAGTTTGGGTTCGAAAGTCTGGCATGATCTTCGTGGCGTTGATGATGTAAGCGTTTTCTATGACCACGAGTATTTTGATGGGGAAGGAGAAGGTTATCGGGGCTATAGTTTTAAATCGATGCGTAGGGGGTTTCAGTCGAAGGTTCAAGACGTAAAAGTATATTGTAAGCAAGGCAGTATTCTGGATGTGGGTTGTGCGAAAGGTTTTTTTGTGAAGATTGCGTTGGATGAGGGTTACGATTCTTTTGGGATAGACTTCTCGCAATACGCTATTGCTGAGGCAAAGAAATTTTTGGGCAGCGAGAGTTTCAGAGTAGCGTGTGTGGATGTTGAGAAAGAACCTCTTTTTTGGAAAAATAGCTTTGATGTAGTGACTGCTTGGGATTTTCTGGAGCATTTGAAGGATCCCATAGCCTTCTTAATTAAGGCACATTCGTGGTTACGGAAAGACGGCTACCTCTTTCTTACAACAGTCAACTACTCTGGGCTGATGGCGCGTTTGATGCGCGAAAACTGGAGATTGAAAGCTTCTCTCCATATAAGCTACATGATCACTCCAAAACTATTAAAAGCATGGCTAAAAAACGCAAAATTCAGACCTGTAAAAATGAGCAGTTTTATGCTTAACCTTAAACCTTTGCCTAAAAAAATGCAATTGATTGAGAAAATACTAACAAAAACAATAACGGCGGGAACGCCGCTATTGCGGGTGCTAAACTTGGGCGATGCACTATATTGCATAGCACAAAAAATATGACTGGACTTCATAACCGAATTTTAGTGAGACAACCAAAAGACCCAAGACAAGGAGCTCGCAAAATATACATTAACACCTCGCTATAACACTTTCAAGTATCTTTTTTGTACACGCTTCGCATAATAGATTTTTCGTCCAAAGACAGAAAAATGAGGATTTCTTTTGAAAACACCAACCATTGAAGAGCTTGCCGAATTCACATTAGACGGCTACGCGAGCCTCCTACAATATCTTCGCAAAATCTACAAGATTATTCCACTTTGCGAAGTTCGACAGCAAAATTATCCATATCTTATTCTTCGTCATGACATTGACTATTACTTTCCTTCAGCCCTAATAATGGCGCAGATAGAAAAAAGTTTAGGCATAAGGTCAACTTATCTTGTATTACTCTCAACTCCATTTTATAATATTCAAGAAGAAAAAAACATACGCATTTTAAAAGAAATATCCAGTTTAG
>JAXDAO010000096.1:0-3308 GCA_034679745.1 Bathyarchaeia archaeon | reverse complement strand
AAAGGCTGAACAAAGTTCCTTGAGTAAAAGATAAAACTTGTGATTACTCCAATAGTGACAGCCCCCTGTAACGCTAGCCATCCACCAAGACCAACGACAACAGCAATTCCGAATGTACTCATTACATTCACTAGAGGCATAATCATGAAAGCCCAAGAGGTCGCTGTTTTTGCCTGCTCTCTCAAAACTCTGTTTTCAACGTCAAAAGCTGAGAGAACTCGGTTTTGGGCACCAAAGGCAGTGACGACTCGTTGACCACTTACCGTCTCCTCTATCCTTGAATTCAGCTTACCCATGCTGCTTTGCACACCCCTAAACCCTGCGAGAGTTTTGCGACCAATTGCCACTGTCACTATAACCATTAAAGGCAAAACTACAAGACTACCGAGCGCTAACCATGCATTGAGTATAAACATCGCAAGGAGTATGCCAACTAAACTTAAGAAACTTGAAAGAAGCTGGACAAAGCTTTGACTTAAAGCTTGATTTATGGCTTCAATGTCATTTGTGAGCCTACTCATAAGTTCCCCCTGTGTGTTGCGGTTAAAGTAACTTAGACTCAAAGTTTGTAGATGCTCAAAGAGGTCTTTTCTAAGACCTTTAAGGACTCTTTGCGAAAGACGGGCCATCAGTATGCCCTGACCTGCCATGGTGCCCCATGCACCTAAGTAAACAGCTACGAGAAGAAGCATTATTCCAATGAGTCCTGGAAGATCTTTTGGGGTGATATAGTCGTCAACTGCGACCCCGACGTAGTATGGTCCAAGTAGGTTTAGCAAAGAACTAAACGCCACCAGAACCCCGATCGAAAACAGCTCTTTCTTGTACGGAAGCATATAATTAAGAAGTCTGGTTAAGGTTACACGTGGCTTCTTGGCTTTTTCAAATCCCATGGCCCCTCCATGAGCTCCAGGTGGCGCTGGTCCTCCAGGTATCCCTGCCCTTGGTGATTCGGGACGAGATTTTTTCGAGCTCATCCCCTTATGCTTCCTCCAAGCTGCGAGTCGTATATTTCCTTATAGATTGGGCTTTCCCTGATCAGTTGAGGGTGATCACCAATCGCCGCAATCTTTCCTTTATCAAGAACAATTATTTTGTCTGCTTTTAGAACCGTGCTTATGCGTTGGGCTATGATGAAGACGGTTGATTTGCCCATTGATTTTTCCAAAGATTCTTGAATCTTGGCTTCTGTTTGCACATCTACACTGCTCGTGCTGTCATCAAGGATAAGTATCTTTGGCTTGACAAGTAAAGCTCTTGCAATTGCAAGCCTTTGCTTTTGACCTCCTGATAACCCAGCACCTCTATGTCCAACTTCGTTTTCATAGCCTTTTGGAAAACCCTCTATGAATTCAAGAGTCTGACTTGTCTCAGCAACTTTTTTTATTTCTTCGGGTGAAGCGTTAGGCTTGCCAAAAACAATGTTTTCTTTAACGGTACCAGAAAATAGAATCGGTTCTTGAAGGGCAATAGCAATATTTTCTCTAAGAGACTCAATTGTAACCTCACGTATGTCTATACCGTCAATAGTAACTCGTCCACTTGTGACATCATAGAATCTAGGTATAAGGTTAACTAGAGTAGTTTTCCCTGAACCTGTTGCTCCAAGGATTGCTACGGTTTCACCTGGTTCTGCGATAAAGTTGATTTGGTTAAGCACGGGGTCCTTAGAACTTTGGTTATAGCTGAAGGACACCTCCTCGAATGCAACTCTACCTTCTATATTTTTTAGGGGTACAGCATTTGATTTCTCTTCAACGTTTGGCTTTGAGTCCAAAACCTCATAGATTCTCTGGGCAGAAGCATTAGCTGCTGATATTTGACTTGCCATTATAGCCAGAAATATTAGAGGAAATATGCTTGTTAACAGATAATTTGTGAAAGCCACTATTTCCCCAACGGTTAATGTTCCCGCTATGGCTTGCTGACCTCCAAACCAGATTATCGCTAAGATACTCATGTTAATTATGAGCAGCATAGTCGGAAATAGAATGGAGAACAGAATAGTTACCTTGACTTGTTGTGAGTATAAATCCTCGTTGGCAATGCTGAATCTCTTAATCTCCCTGTCAATTCGGACGAAACTTTTGACTACACGAATGCCTGCAAGGTTCTCTTGAAGGACCATATTTAACTTGTCGAGACGTTTCTGTACACCAAGAAAAAGTGGCTGCCCTTTCATGATGAAAACGCCAGCTATCACAAGGGTTAATGGAAGGAGAACTAGTATTATTCCCGCTAATTGCAAATTAATGCTTAGCATCATTATGATGCTCCCCACAACCATTATTGGGGCTCTAACAAGCATGCGAAGAGAAATCATAACCATCATTTGCGTAATATTAACATCACTTGAGAGCCGAACAACCAATTCTCCGGTTTGAAATTTATCGAGGTTACCAAAGCTGAATTTCTGAATTTGACGAAAAACTGAAGATCTTACATCATGTGCAAAGTTCTGCGCAACCCTCACTGACATAACTGTATTTGCAATTGTCATTAATGCCTCGAAAACTGCTAGACCAACCATCATGGCAACGGTGACACCTATAACGTTAATGTCACCCTTTGATATTCCCTCATCAATTACTCTTTGAATTAGCCGCGGTTGAATAAGCTCGGCAAGAACTGCGACTACAAGTATCAGAATTGAAGCCAGTGCCTGTAGTCGATAGGGAGCAACGAAAGACAAAATCCGAATTATATGTCTAGTATAAGATTTCTTGGCGTTATTGTTCTCCATTATCAGTTTTTCCTATTTTGCTTGATGTAGCTCACTAAAGTTGCTTTAATAACCAAGCCATTTAGATTAAAACCTTTCCAAGCCTACTTTTTGCTTTCAAAATCATTTAGTTTCATAATTAAAATCCTTAAACAATTTCCAATGTAAAAAAGACACAAAAAACGGAAAATATGTTTGAGTCGGGCAACTTGGAATCCGCCACGGTAAAAAGCTCTCAATAGGTTGACCTTTATACAACATGAAAGCGAGATCGACTACTTAATCGTATTCTTAGGCTTGAAGACATGCCCCTTTATCCAATTACTGAGAGACTGGGGCAAGACGAGGCGAAGTATGGCAGACAGAAATCACAGACATAGATACTGAGAATAGGTCTTTTAACCAGCCGTTAAGTGTATATTTACGTCAATGCTTGTATTGAGTCAATGAAATCTGCTGATTCCTTTTCAGATAGTCGCTTAGACGTCCAGAAGATACAAACCCCTATTGTTATTACTCAAGGTGAGGCCACTATCAAGAGAACTCCAGACCAAGCTTTCCTTTCAATATCCACCGAAACACGCGA
>JAXDAO010000095.1:0-4281 GCA_034679745.1 Bathyarchaeia archaeon | reverse complement strand
TTCACATTGAATAGTCTAGCAAGCTGCCTTCGGGAAGCCTCCAAGGACCTAGTTATCGACGATATTGACAAGGCTTACAAGTTAGCTAAAAAAGCTAACTGCGTCTTATATTTGGCAGATAACGCCGGTGAAATAGTTTTCGACACATTGCTTGTGGAACAGCTCAAAAACATGGGGTTAAAAGTCATCTATGTTGTCAAGGGAGCACCAGTAATTAACGATGCTACCATGGAAGACGCAGAACTCTGCAATATGGATAAACTGGCTGATGAAGTCATAACGACTGGTTGCGACGCTGTCGGTTTGCAGAAGGAAGAAGCCTCTGCAGACTTTCTTAAAGTCTACGAGGCTGCTGAACTTGTCTTTGCTAAAGGTATGGGATACGCCGAAACACTTACAGAATACAAACTCACCAAACCCCACTTCTTAATGTTCCGTACAAAGTGCACTCCAGTAGCAAACTTTTTCTGTGTTCCTCGTGATAAGAACGCAGCAAAGTTGATGCCATAGTATGTACTTGCCCGCTATAACCTACACAAAAGATGAGCTATCTTCTTTCAGTGATGTTATAACGAGGGAATGGTTAGTAACCAATGGACTAGGCGGCTACTCTTCATCTTCGATTTTTGGAATTAACACTCGGAAGTATCATGGGTTGCTGGTGGCGGCGTTGAGTCCACCGGGGGAGCGAACCGTTTGCCTCGAAAAGCTTGATGAGGATCTTTTAGTGGGTGGCGAAATGTTTCAGTTGGGTGCAAACGAGTTCAGCGACACCATTTTCCCCCAAGGTCACAAGCTTATTGAGAAATTCGAACTCAACCCTTATCCCAATTATAGCTACAAAGCAGGCAACGTTGACTTAAAGAAGACTATATTTTTACCCCATCAGAAAAATACCTCCGTTATCCTCTACCACGCCACCAACCACAACTCTACTGATGCTAAAATCAAACTATACCCGCTCCTAAACTGCCGCTACTACCACAACATCACCGACAACACCCGTTCCCCTCTCAGATTCACCCTAAAAAACAGCAGCCGAACTACGCAGGTCACCTTCCAGAATCCTCAAGCCACTAGCATCTGTCAGGTTTCGGAGGGTCGGTTTGTTGGGGCGCTGAATTGGGTTAGGCGGATGCATTATCGGGATGAATCTTCGCGTGGGGAAGCTGCATTTGATGATTGTTTTCAACCGGGCTACTTTGAGTTGACTCTTCCGGCGCAAGCTGTTAAGGAGTTTGCTGTGGTCTGTGCGGTTGGTCGTTCTATTCAGGATGCTAAAGGGGTGTTGGACTCTTTGGCTTCAGTGCAGGATACAGAAGCAGCACTCGGGGCGGAGTTAAATTATAAAGAATCACTTTTATCTAAATTCTACAAAACCCATCCCTCAATCCCGCAAAGTAGCTGGCTAAACTGGACCATCCTCGCGGCCGACTCATTTATTGTACAAAATGCTCAGGGCAAAAAAGACATCATAGCTGGTTATCATTGGTTTGAGCCTTGGGGTCGCGACACATTCATCTCACTTCCAGGGCTGCTTTTAGTCACAGGCCGATATGGCGAGGCTAAGGAAATTCTGCAGAGCTTCATTGGCTACCTCAAGGGCGGTTTGATCCCTAATTTCATCGCGGATAAGACGGGCGATTTGGCATATAACACAGTGGATGGCACGCTTTGGTACATCAACGCCTTGCTGCAATACCTTAAGTACACGGGTGATTACGAGTTTGCCGCAGGGGAATTATGGGACAGCTTACAATCAATAATTGAGCACTACAAAAGGGGCACCATGTTTGGTATCCGAGTAGACGAAGATGGGTTGTTATTGCATGGGCCACAGTTGACGTGGATGGATGCCTCAGTGGATGGCGTCGAAGTTACCCCACGGGCTGGGAAGGCGGTGGAGATTGAAGCCCTCTGGTATAATGCGCTAAAAATAATGGAGCATTTGGCGGATAGATTCAACAAAGACTCCTTAAAACAGGAGTATTTTGAATTGGCGGAGAGCACGCGGAGAAGTTTCAATAGTAAATTCTGGAATCCATTGCGCGGCTGCCTCTTTGACGTGCTCGAACCAAGAACAATTGACCCGTCCATGCGACCTAACCAGATCTTGGCTGTCTCACTCGACTACAGCATGCTTAATGAAGAATCCAGCCGCAAAGTGGTTGAAGTAGCAAAAAAGGAGCTTGCAACCTCCTATGGATTGCGGACGCTGTCTTTGGATGATCCGAAATTTATTGGGAAATGTCATGGAGACCGGCGCAGCAGAGATGCCGCCTACCATAATGGCACGATTTGGCCATGGCTCTTAGGTCCATATATTACTGCTTATTTAAAAGTGCATGATTACTCCCCAGAATCCCGCAAAGAAGCGCTTGAAAAGTATTTGCTGCCCTTCTTTACCGACGGAATAGGGCATGGCTGCTTGGGTACCGTTAATGAAATTTATGATTGTGACCCGCCTAATGAGCCGCGTGGAGCCGTTTCGCAGGCATGGAGTGTTGCTGAGCCATTGCGGGCGTATGTGGAAGATGTTTTAGGGGTTAAGCAAAGTGTTAGATTTTGATGGCTTTTTTGAGTGCTTCTGCCGCTGACTCAGGCGGTACCGTGTTGATGTAGATGCCGGTGCTTTTTTCGAAACCTGCCCAGGTCGCCAACTTGGGAAATACTTCAAGATGCCAATGATAACTCTCATCATCGATGACTTGATGAATTCCATAATTATACGGTGGATCATTTACAAGACTTTTCAGGGCCTTAAGGCTAGTTTTAAGAGCTATTGCCAATGATGAGATTTCTTCAACAGTTAGGTTTTGAATGTTTGCTGCATGTTTTTTAGGCAGAATCCAGAATTCCATTGGAATTATGCTTGCGAATGGAGCTAAAACTAGAAAATCCTCGTTATCTAAAATTAACCTTGGTCCTTTTTGTTCTTTCTCGATTACATCGCAGAAAATACATTTGCCCGTTTTTTCATAATGTGCTTTGTTTGCTTGCTGCTCTTCTTTTATGTTTGTAGGGAGGATTGGGGTAGCTATGATTTGGCTATGTGCATGAGACAGAGAAGCTCCTGCTTCAAGCCCGAAGTTACGGAAGATCGAGACGTACTCTATGTATTTATTTGCGCCTAATTCCCTGAATCTGTCAATATAGGCCTTTATTACTAGTTCTATTTGTGGTAATTCAGCGTCTGCAGGGTCTTCGTCATGGTTTGGCGACTCAACTAAAACCTCATGATGTCCAATAGCATAACCAAAATCTTCGTTTTTTAGAATTTTTTCAATATCTTGCGGTTGTTGGGGCGGAGTAAAAGCAGGGTAGAGGTTGGGGATACATCGTACAAGCCATTTATTCGTACGTTCTCCCTCTTGCGGGTCTCGTCGACGTTCTACCTGGCCGTTCTCTTTTTGAAATAGCATAATTGCTGGTGGTGTCAAGTTTTCGTTACCACTACAAAGTGGGCACACAATATTTTTGAGTGGTTCAGGGTGTGGTTTAGCTAAATCATTTGGTCGACGGCTACGCTCTTTTGCGATCACCACCCATCTATCAAGGAGGTAGTCTTTGCGGAGTTCGTTATACTGCATGAATTATCTGAAAATAAAGGTGTGCTGCCTGATTTTAGCGTTTCCACGCTGAAACCCTGGTCGTAGTGGATTGTTAAAAGTTTTATATTGTGTGAGCTTCATACGTCTTTGTTGGTTAACAGTTGGGGAACATGATTAACCAATTGAGTTCACGGTTGTCTCTATATAGACTTAAGGGTGCCTTGAACAAATGGAGGCTTGCCTTCCTCGGCTTCATTATAGTTTACTCCATCATCCTCACATCGAATTTGACGAACCCGCCCATACAGTGGGATGAAGTTGTTCACCTCAACGGCGGTTCCTTTCTGTATTGGGGAAACTATGAAAAATTCATTCTAAACGCTTTTTATCCGCCCCTCATGGACGCACTGACCTATATTTCCTTCAGTTTATTCGGTGTTAGTCTGTTTGCAGCCCGGCTAGTTCCCGTCGCGTTTTCGATTCTTTCGCTCTGGACAATTTTCGAATTAGCTTACCGCATGTACGACGGCAAAACAGCGCTGCTTTCAGGTATCTTGTTGGGTGTTATGCCCGCCTATTTTTGGCTCTCTAGTCTTTCGTTGCTCGAAACAATGCTTGTTTTCTTCACTATCATCTCCATAACATTCTTCTATTGCTGGCTAAAAAACCACAAAGACCGAATGCTTGTACTTAGCGGAGTTGCTCTTGGCTTAGGTTTTTTGACGAAGTA
>JAXDAO010000094.1:0-2971 GCA_034679745.1 Bathyarchaeia archaeon | reverse complement strand
CAAGAATCTAACGAAAACTGCTGGGAATGTAAAACTGGAAGTGACCAACTCTGGAGACTCTGAGACTTTCAGGTGGACCTACACGGCTAATGGTGTTGAAGCCGCAGAGAAATGTGTAGTCTTGGGTTATAAAAAGGGTTTCTTAAAGTACTTCATCGACAATTGGGATATCTACCAAATTGGCAGTACCCGCATAAACCTTTCTGAAGATGAAGCTATCGAAATAGCGATGGAGAGCGCTAAGGCTTATTCGTGGAAAGTGGGATCTGACAACGAAACTTATGAAGTGACAGGTTTTAACTTGGCAGATGTAGCTGTAACACAACTGGTTTTCTGCAACTCTCTTCATGCCAATAAAACGCGCCGCCAAGACCTTTTAACGCTTTATCCAATGTGGCGCATCGGCGTTGCTTTAGACAAGTTTTACCCTGGCAACGTCTACGGAATATACGTTGATATCTGGGCTGACACAAAAGAAATCAGGCACATAAAAGAAGTGTTTTCTACGCTGGATCCGCCAGCTGATTTAGTTGCTACTGTCGACGACTTCACAGTTAAACCGCTAAATGGTCAGGCGTCCGTTGACCAGATGCCCCTCACATGGGTTGCGCTTCCAGCTTTCGCTGTGGTCATACTAGGGGCGGTGCCAATTTGGTTGTTCAAGAAGAAGAACCTGCCAAAACAGCGCTCTTTCGGCGGAATACTGCTTTGTCTTTTGGTTGCTTTTACTCTGTTGGTTCCGATTTCAGCTGTTAGTGCAGCCGAACCGACTAGGCGTGCCACTGTCTGGGGTTCGGAAAGCACTGGGCAAGATGCAGCACAATACGGTTATTGGCGCAAAACTGAAGCTGAGATTACTCAACAAAGGTCTACGGCCCAACGTATTAGCGATTACTTCAAGAATGACGGTTACGTCGCTAGCAACTATCAAGGGGATAAAGGCTCATACAAGACGCAGATTTTAGACCAGATTTACACCAATGAAGCGAATTATGATCGTGTTGCGGTAGTCGACTTCGACCACGGCGTCGGCAATTTTCTGGACTTCACAGAGCCTTCACAGTCTTTGAACGAGTTCCATTATATGTTCGAAGATAACATAGGCACTATGGGGAGCGGCACTTGGGAGAACGGAGTCTATGACTACGAAATATACCAGAAGACCGCTAAAGGCAAAACCTTCTTTGCGTTCATCAACACCTGTATGTCAGCAAACATAACAGCTTGGGGGAGTCCACAACCTCGGCAAGGTTTTAATCAATCTACAGGTCGAGCGGTGGGAATGCCATTTGCTTGGACTCATCGTCTCGTAACGTCTAGCCCCACTACCAATCCCCCCGCTAACTACATGAGCTGTAACGGATACACCCATCCAGACGGCGGCGCTCATTGTTACATAGGTTTTCCATATGGGTCAGCATCTCTAAGCCAGCAGGTAGACTCAGCGAACTATCCAAACAAATACTATTGGATGTGGGTTGAAGACTTCTTTTTATACGCTTTGTCATGGGACATGCCGGTTATCCAAGCTTTGGATCATGCTTCGTACGAAAACTTTGACTGCGGATTCGGTGATACCCCGCTTTACACGGGCTTTACAGCAATATGGCCTCCGGCATCTCAGGATAACTGCAAAATGGTGGTCTATGGGAACGGAGATCTGCACTTATACGAGTACTTTGTGCACTATCCCTATGAAGACGCAAGCACATACGGTTCCGGATCAGTCAGCAACCCGAACGGCTTCACAGGCGCCCAACCCGACGGAGACTATACTCGCCTGCGTGCAGTAGGGGTTAATGATCAGGCAATGGTCGTCGGGAGCATGGGGTACACGGCTGCTAACGAAGCACACGGCAACATCTACATTTACGGCTACTCAGCCAGCGGGTACACGAGCCGCCTCAGAGTATACGTGTCTTACTATGTTGATTCGGGTTGGGAGTGTGTTTCCAGCAACACACTTGTAAGTTCAGGTTCGGCGCATTGGGTCTACTGCGGAAAGTGGTCAAGCGCCTTCAGGTACATCGCTCTCGTCGTCTACCGCGAAAGCTCAAGTGACCGTAGCTGTGATTTGTATCTGGATTCGGTTCTTGTGCGTCCTCCGCTACCCGCCCCAAACAGGCTCACAGTGCTTGCCTATAACCAGTACGGTGCTTCCGGCTACGTTCCACTCTACATAGATGACGTGTACGTGGGAACCACGGGCTACACCTACCGCGTAACAACAGGAAACCACAAGATCTACGTGGAAAGCCCTCTCACTGACGGCTACACCTACTATCATGAGTTCTACCGCTACTATTACGACGGCGGCTACAACTACAATAACCCGATAACGTCCCTATCGGTTACCGAAGACAAAACAGTCACAGCCTACTACAACTCATACTACACGTAAACGGAACCACAAATGAAAAACTCCTCTTTCCCCTTTTTTTGTCAAGAAATCCTGACCTAAGGCTTAGTCAAGAAATGTTGACAAAAACCCTTTTATCAATAAGAAATAAGTGTATGCCTATGAAAAAGAAAAGCATTAGCATACTAAAGACGTTTCCTGCAGCAGTTTTTGCTTTGGCGCTTTTTTTCGCAGTTGCTGGAGGACCATTGATTAAGACCGTTAAAGGTTGGCATCCGTCTGAACTAGATGGTTTTATTCCTCCAACAATATCGATAGAGAATCCACGTAATCAAAGCTATATAGATGCGGTTCCTTTGAGTTTCATTGCAAAAGGCGGCGGTTTTGAGCCTGGAAGTATATACCGGGATTATCAATTGTGGGGAGGAGGTTACAGCTATAGTTTGGATGGGCAGGCTAATGTTTCAATCGCTGGAAACACGACCTTAACAGGATTGCCCTCAGGTTCCCACTGGATTGTGGTATTTTCGTATTATTATCTTGTCACGGGTCAAGTGCTAGGACCGTGGAGCGTTAGCTCTGAACCCGTATACTTTACGGTGACTGGAACTC
>JAXDAO010000093.1:0-2719 GCA_034679745.1 Bathyarchaeia archaeon | reverse complement strand
TACTCTAACCATTCCATTTCTACCGTGTAATCCAACTATTTTTCCAGCAAATCTATTTTTGCCATTGGCCCAAACTACTTTTTGCCCTATGAGTGTTCCAACTGAAGGGATAGTTTTGAATTCAATTAAACATTCTTTGGATTGTTGAGACTTTGTTCCAATACGATAGTTGGTTATTCTGCCCTTGATTTTTTCAGACAAAAAATTTTCACCTATAAACGAATCCTTTAGTTCACACTTGAATTTAAAGATGTTAAAAGCTAATCAGAAATTTACCCATCTTTACCGTAAAAACCATTTATACAATAAAAATCCATCTGTAACAATATACTTGGAGAAGCGTATGGACAAAATAATTGATTGGCTATTGGAAGGGGAACCTTGGGTTCAATATAGAACACGCATTGATTTGCTTGGACAACAAGAAAACGAAGCAGAAGTAGCACTCGCGAGAAATAATATGATTTCGCACCAAAAAATCCAGACACTTCTTAAAGACCTGAAGAATTGGCCTGGAACAGTTCTGAGTAGCCATAAGAGTGCAGGTCAATCTTTCCATAAACTCGCATTTATTGCAGACATTGGTTTAAAAAGAAATGACTCTGATGTAGATGAAATAATAGCAAAAATATTTGAACATAAATCCGATGAAGGTCCTTTCGGACTACCGACAAATATTCCGAAACACTTCGGAGGATCAGGCAACACTGAATTTGCATGGGCACTTTGTGATGCCCCAACTATAGTTTATTCTTTAGCTAAGTTTGGACTGAGAAAAGATGCTCAGGTTAAAAAAGCGGTTAAACACTTAGCAAGTATAGTGAGAGAAAATGGTTATCCTTGTGCTGTTTCAAAAGAGTTAGGAAAATTTAGGGGTCCAGGAAGAAAAGATGAGCCATGTCCTTATGCTACGCTTGTAATGTTAAAAATGTTAGATCAATTTGATGAATGGAAATCCAGCAGAGAAACGCGTATCGGAGCAGAGTGCCTGCTACATCTATGGGACAAAAGCAGAGAGCTGCATCCTTACATATTCTACATGGGAACTGATTTTAGGAAATTAAAAGCGCCCTTTATTTGGTATGATATTTTACACGTTTTGGACACATTGTCCCAGTTTAGTTGGTTGAAAAACGATAACAGGCTAAAAGATATGTTGCTTGTAGTGAAATCTAAGGCTGGAGCTGAGGGGAAGTACACGCCGGAGTCGCAATGGCAGGCTTGGAAAGAGTGGGATTTTGGACAGAAAAAAGAACCCTCAAGGTGGCTCACATTTCTTGTTTTACGCATCCTCAAGAGACTTAACAGGCTTCTATATTAAGCAACAAGTCTACCGTGTTTCACTACTTTGCAGATTTCAAACCAGATTATGCTTCCCATTCCTGCCATTATGCAAATTAGCAGATCTAGTGGTGATAGAGCCGTAAACTGAAAGAGACCACTTAGCGGTGGTACATATATTACAAGCAACAATGCGATTAACGCGAGCGTCAATATTTGCCAGAATGCTTTATTTGGTCTGCGGAAGATACCTATTATGGATAGTTTCCACGAACGGTTTGTGATGATCAGCGCTAGGTTTGTCAGAACTATAGTTGCGAATGCCATTGTACGTGCTGTGTCTATTCCTAAACTCATAGAATTTGCGTATAGATACACGACGATCACGAGAGCCAAGGCAACGATACCTTGTATAGCGGAGATAGTAGCCGCTTTAGTATTGAATAATCGTGTTTTTATGCTTCTGGGCTTGCGCTCCATTATATCTGCTTCTTCTGTCTCAGCTTCGAAGACTGTTGTACATGCAGGATCAATTATGAATTCTAAGAAAACAATGTGCACCGGAAGCAGGATTAATGGCCAGCCAAATAACACTGGTAAAGCTGAAAGCCCAGCTATTGGAATGTGAACAGAGAAGATGTAGGCTATAGCTTTTTTGAGGTTGTCAAAGATTCTACGACCCATTTTCACTCCGCCGACGATAGATGTAAAATCATCGTCTAGAAGCACTAGTGTTGAGGCCTCTCGGGCAACATCGGTACCGCGACCGCCCATGGCAATGCCTATGTTTGCTGATTTAAGCGCCGGCGCATCGTTCACACCGTCTCCAGTCATGGCTACTATTTCACCGTTTGCTTTGAAGGCATCCACTATTTTCAATTTTTGCTCAGGGACCACCCGTGCAAAAATGTTTACATTTTTAATTCTCTCTTTGAATTCTTCGCTGCTCATATTTTCAAGTTCGGAACCTGTAATGATATTTTCAGGGTTTCTCATACCTATCTGTCGACCGATCTTCTGTGCCGTCTGCGGATAGTCACCGGTTATCATTACAACGCGTATCCCAGCGTCGTAGCACTCGTTAACTGCATCAGAAACGTTGGGTCTAACTGGATCTGCAAAACCAATTAAGCCTAAAAATTTGAAATCGAAGTCGTGCTGCTCTTTTGGCAACTTACCTTTCCCTATTCTGAAGGAGGTTTTTGCTACGCCTAAAACGCGAAGACCTTCACTAGCCATCTTTTGAATGTTCGCTGAGATTTCGTTTGCTACTTTTTCTTTTAAGTGGCATAAGTCGATTATCGCTTCAGGAGCGCCTTTGGATGCTATAATGTAGTCAGTGCCGTTGGGTGAAACCCAGCCGTTAGACATTGCTAGAAGTTTTTGAGATAGTGGGTATTCTTGGACCAATTGCCAGTCGCGGTGTACATGTTCAGTT
>JAXDAO010000092.1:0-5952 GCA_034679745.1 Bathyarchaeia archaeon | reverse complement strand
AAGTTGACTGTTTCCAATGCAGTTTCCTCTGTTTCGCCTGGGAAGCCGATGACTGCACTCGCAATTGTCATGAGCCCTGCTTTTTGTGCTGTTTTGAAGGCTTCCCTGACCTGTTCACGGTTGATTTTTTTGTGCATTTTTCCCAGTATCTTTTCTGAACCAGATTCAACTCCGAACCAAACCGTTATGCATCCAGCATCATGCATCTTCTCAAGCAGTTCTTTGTCTACTGCATCAACTCTGGTTTCGCAATCCCATTCAACCTTCAACCCGCGAGCTTTAATTTCTGCACATAATTCAAGCGTATTCTTACGGTTGATGGTAAATGCGTCATCGTAGAAGGTAAACTGGCTTTCACCGTAAGTGTTGTGTAGCATCTCCATTTCATCCACCACTCTCTTGGGGGTACGAACGCGGTATCCTCTGCCGAACATTCTTACGGTGCTACAGAAGTCACACCACTGAACACAACCGCGGCTTGTAACCAATGGAAAGATGGTTTTGCCCATACGGTGGAATGCATCAATCGGTAGCAGATGATATGCAGGTGAGGGTAGAGAGTCAAGGTCATTGAGAAATGGACGGTCATCATTACGAACGATTTTTCCATCTGCTCCACGGAAGGTTGTGCCCAATACTCCTGTAAAGTTCTTCTTGGCTTCAAGTCGCTGGAGGAGCTCAAGAAAGGTTGTCTCCCCTTCTCGGCGTACGATTACGTCTATAGCTTGTGATTCGTTTAGGGCGTTTTCATCCCAGAAAGTCACATGGCTTCCGCCAAACATTGTTGTGGCGTTAGGGTGTACTTCTCTGGCTACTTCAAGTATCTGTTTGGCAGAATTGTAGAGTAATGTCGTTGAGGTTATGCCGATTACATCTGGGTTAATTTGCCCGATTCGCTGACGGAAAGAATTTGCATTGAGGCGTTCAGCTTGGCAGTCGATAACGTTTACTTCGTGACCTACTTTTTCGGCGACTGCACCAAGGTAAGCAATACCTAACGGGATGAACGGTGGATGTGAATGTGCATTTAGAGGATATGGTGGATTGATGAGAGTAATCTTCACTTATGTTTCGCCCTTTTTGTGAGTGGTTAGAAGTTAAGAAGCCATATAATGTTTACGTAAATAGAATTGGAAAACAAGACCTGCTCTATTCTGGTAAAAATGGGTTTCAAAATGAGAAGGAAGGTTATTATGAGCTCAAAAATTTTGAAATATCTATTTCATCAGGATATTTTGAGGCTTTTCTACGATTAATGAGTACTAAACTAATTACTGCACTGACAATAGCAACTATTACAACCACTGTAATTATCAACCAAGTATTATCGGCTTTAGTAGGGTCGACAAACATCGTTAAAGACATTGATAATGACCTGTCCTTAAGAGAGATTTTTTGGTTTACTGTCTCGTACCCCTCTTTATTTATTGCAAAAGTGTAGTTACCAGCTATGACATTTTTGAATATTACGTATCCTGTTTCATTGGTTGAGCCTGATACTGCTTGTACTCCACTGGGTTGACTATTTGATGAGACATTCGCGTCACTCAGGAAGTTGCCATCAGCATCTTGAACACGTAATTGAAGTGTGAATCTGTTGGTTACGGTAGAATTTTCAGTGGAATTTGGTCCAACGGTGATTTGTGTTGTACCTTGGGCTTCTATGTAACCAGTTTTTGAACCACTGGCGGTTATTGTGCAAGATGTTGATTTAGAGAAGCTTGGCGCAGTGAAGGTTGTTTTATAGTAGCCTGCCTCGCCTGCAGTAGTTGTGGTAAATGTGCCTCCATTGTTTGAAGTAAATGTAACTTTTGCTCCAGTAATTGGGTCACCCTGAACGTTAATGTAGACTGTAATTTCTGTCTTGTTTCCGTTTAAAACGCTTGTTGAATTTGCTGTTACTGTGATTACTAGAGATGAGAAGTCAATGGTTGTAGTTGTTGTCGATGCTTGCCCAGTTGTGTATCCTGAAGCTTGGGCTGTAATCGATGTGGTACCAGGCGCGTTTGTCACTGTTAATGTACCTGTAGCATGAGATTTCCCAAAAGGTATTGTAAGTGTTCCACTTACATCTCCTACCGTTGGTTCAGAAGAGAATAGACTCACAGTTACGTCTGTTTGGGGGTCTCTTGCAGGACGTCCTTGGGAATCCTGAAGTTGAACTTGAATTGCTTGGTATCCTACTCCATCAGAGGGTAGTGTTGATGGAACACAGTAAACAGATAATTTCGATGGAATGAATCCGGTTGTACTTATTGTTTGACTTGCGGCTGTAAGGTCAGTTGCTGCTGCAGTAATTGTAGTGGTTCCTGGTTTATACGTTGATGTTAATGTCGCTAGTGCATAAGTTTTAGATTGAGGAATGACTAATTGCGTTTCTAATGTACCTATGCTTTGGTCAGAGGATGCTAAAGTAACTGTAATATCTGATGCGGCGATTGCGGGGTTACCTGCTGTATCTTGAAGTTCAATCGCAATTTGTTTGTAAGCACTACTGTCTGCTATAACTTTTGTTGGTCCTGTGTAGACCTTTATTTGAGTAGGTGAGAGAGAACTAGTTTTTGTTGTTATAGTTCCAGTTTTTGCCGTATAGTCTGAAGTAACGGGAGTAATGACGGCCTGTCCCGCCGTTGTAGTAGTCGTAAAGGTTGCTTTGGTGTATGTTTGGCCCTCTGCGATCGAAACTGATGTATCAACATCTCCAATTTCAATATTCGAACATGAAAGGGCGATTTGTATACCGCCTTTAGGAGCTTTGGCTGGTGAACCAGTAGAATCTTGCAGTTGCACCATTACTGCTTCATATGCGCCTCCATCGGCAGGCAGAAGCGATGGAAACCCAAATACTGCTACTGCAGAAGCTTTCGGTCCAACCGTTGTAACTGATGCCTGAACAGTTGCATAACCTGAGGCGGCAGCCGCAATGAACGTACTTCCAGGCGTAAAAGTGGAGTAGAAGTTTGCTGACCCGTATGTACTCCCTCTTTGTATGGTCATTGATGAATCCACTGTCCCTATGTTTGTGACTGAGGATGATAGGCTTATGGTTGTATCCTGTCTTGCTCTGGATGGTTTTCCGCTTGCATCTTGTAATTGAACGAAAACACAGTTGTATATGCCGTTATCTGCTGGTACACTGGTCGGACCTATGTAGATTTTTAGTGTATTAGGTTCAGCAGTTGCTGAAGAAACCTGCTCAATTAATGTCGCTGAGCAAATGATGATTAAAATTACTGCTATGGTTAGCAATTTTCTATTCATTTTTCTAGTTTCTCCATGAACTTACCTGTTGTGAACTGTAGGACTGCGCTACCAGTATACAATAGTAAGTAATACGATTTGATATATTAGTTTTATGGTGAAAACTCCTTTAGAAGCCATAAAATAGATCTTGAAAATGAAATTCCGGAAAATTAATTAATAATAAGACAATAAAAAAAAGAAAAGAGAACTATTTGTATAGTTCTTCCCATCGGTTGAAGAGTTCCAGAACTTCGTCGCCGTCGTGACCCTTTAGGAATTCACGTTTTTCTTTGTTTGCGACACATCTCTTTTGGAATTCTTCAATGTATTCAGCTTTTTCTGATAAGAATATTATGCCGTCTACTCCTTGTCTTGCAACTCGGGTGGCAACAGTCATGATTTGATCTGCGGGTGCAACTGTATCCCATGTCTCGTTTGGACCGCGGACATAGAAGTTTACGAAGACCGGTTTCTTTAGCTGGTTCTTGAATCCGCGTGCGATTGTTTCCCAGTACCATGGAGTCGGGTAAGCTTTGCTGAACATTGGAATGACGAAGTAGTCAGTGTATTGTGCCATGGCTTCAAAGTCATATCCGAAACGTTCCTTACCGAGCAAGGGGTCCGGAAGGCAGTTAACGAATAATGGTTTACCTTGGACTATTTCCTTAACTTCTGCTAGGAAGTCAGTGACAGTCTTTGCTCGCCATTCAACCCATTTCAAGCCGCTTTTGCGTTGCTGCTCGATGCATCTCGGACAGGTGCAGAAACCCATGTCTGCAAAGTGTTGGCTACTAATACTGATACCTGGAGTGACTTTAGCGCTTTCAGCGATGATTTTGAGGTTATATTCTCTTGCTTCTGGGTTAGTCATGCATACGACGTCCCAGCGGAGGTTGATTCGTTTGTTTGTGCGCAGAGCTGGACCCTTTGAGCTCATTGAGACCCAGTCTGGGCGTTTTTCCGCCATAAAGTTATCGCCGAAGCAGGCAATGTTAGTGTACATTTCAGGGTTTGGTTTTCCAACAATTCCGGATTCAGATTTTAGACGGTAGAAGTTGTAATCGACGCCTTTAACAGGCTCGGGTTGGTAGAGAAATACACCGAATTTCAAGTTCAATACACCATTTGTAATTTTACCAAAACATGACTTTGCAACCTTATTAAGTCTTCGCAGTTAACGCCTATTTTGAATATTTTTTGACTATGCTTATAAGTGTCTGTTTTAAGAAGGGCGGCAAGTCTACGCCGTCGTAGTTTTGCAGTTTAATGTTTTCTTCGTCGGTGTCAACTACACATTTTGCGATCTGATTCCAGCTCTGAAAGTCTGTGGGGAGTAAGTTTTTCTTATAATCATCATCCATCTTTGTTGCTGCAAGTATCGAAGCCATGGTAGCAGGGTTCTTTTTTAGAATATTGGATAACTGTTGTGCGCTAACGGCTAAGTCTTCAACCTTGGATACTTCAGAGGCTAGCTTTTCAAGTGGTAAATGCCTTTCACGTAGCCTATCTAGAACACTTCGGTTTCCCCAAACAGGCTCTTGACGGAGCAACGCCTCAGCAACAGCTTTTCTAGCACAGTAGCCGACTAGTTTACCCAACTTTGAGGCTGGACCCCCCAAAAATACCTGCTTGCCTTTTCTTGTTGAAGCTACGGTGACGCTATCGGTTATCGAGCCTGTTGCAGAGTCACCTGTGTAACGGCTTCGCATGTCAAAATCCCTCAACACGGCCGATTTAGCTTCAGTAGCGGTGATTAAAGCTGCGACCATGCAACTCTCCGACGGATTGCCATCAATCAAAACGATAATGTTTATTGTGCCAGTGATTTCTTTTACTTCCATTTCTTCGCCCGAGGATTCACCATGAGAGCATCCTGCAGTGGCGGCAACGGTAACAGAGAAATCGTCGCTTTTTTTGGTGACTAAGCTAAAGTTATGAACGTTTGCGGCGGTGACCATGGCAATGTAATCATTTGTGATACTCATTTTGGCTGCTGAGGTTCTGATAAGTACCATAGGGTCAAGATGTAGAGCAAGGTCGCTGTAACCTGTTGGTACACCAATGTTTAGGACTGCTTTAACACATCTACAGCCACCGTTAAAAATGGCAGAACTAACAGTTGATAAGCCCTCCTCAGAAGTTACTGCTAAAACGTTATCTTTTAGATTAAATTTGACATTGGCGGATAGGTCAAGTTGTTGATCCAAACTTGCTGGTCCTCTTTTGCTATTTTTGGGGGTTACTTGGATTAATAGTAATGGCTTTTGCTGGGCATAAATTTACACAGACACCACAACGTGTGCACTGTACTACAGCGATAACTTGTGGTTTACGGTTTTTGCCTTCTTCTAGGGCACCTTGTGGACAAACACCAATGCAGATTTGTCCTGTACAGGGACCACATTTTGTGGCGTCTATAGTTATCGGTGATTTATGTTTGTCCATACGAAATCAAATCAACAATTAAATAAGCGCCAAGGATATATCTGTTGCGAGCAAAGGTATTGGGCATGAAAATAGGCTTAGTCACGTACAAACCTGAGTTCGTCGAGGGTTTTGACGTTCACGTTTATTTCAGTAAATGGGTTGATGGACAGGTTTTTCCAGCTGCAAAAGGCATGCAGAACGATGTTACAGTTTTCTGTGATGCTAAAGCAATAAGAGAAGATCCAAGCATAGTCTCTGTTTCCAAGGTCGGACCAGCCCTGC
>JAXDAO010000091.1:0-12215 GCA_034679745.1 Bathyarchaeia archaeon | reverse complement strand
ACACATTCACCATCCCTTGTTTGCTTGTCTGGCGAATCTTTTCCTCAAGCAAGAACGGGTCGGTGTAGAGTGATGTGGAGCGCTGTTTAACCCATTCGCTCTGCATTTTTATTACAGTAGCCAAATGATGGAGGGTTTCCGCGTCGAGTTTGAGTTCTTCAGGTTTTTCCCACTGGGGAAAGTACTGTTTTACAACTGCAATTATTTCGTCGAGGTTCAATGTAAACGGGTCGACAGTATGGTTTTCTATTGCAACGCAGACCTCAATTATGCGTTCAAGTCGCTGTCTACCTAATTTTTTCTCATGTTTTTCAGTTGACATTAAGCGACCTCATGTACCAGTGATTTCCCTTCTAGGTTTTGGACTGTTATGACGTTGGCATCTTGCTTTGCAAAGGTAATTTGGCTAGGCGTAATAACGACGTATTGGGCAGAGGCATCTTTTATCAGAGCAACCAAGACTTTAGCGATCATTTCCCGGTTCTTGGGATCCATGTGGATATCATATTCGTCTACTGCGCGAAAAGGCGACCGCACGTGCTGTTGGAGCGCTAAAAGAAAGCCCATGGTTGCTGTTGTTCGTTCCCCGCCGCTCTGTGTGTAAGCGTCCAAGGTGACTGGCTTGCTACCTTTAAAGCCTACATGTATCTCCAAACCGGCAGTTTCTATATCCTGAGGATTAGAAAGCTGCTCCTCACCTGTAGCTAACGTTTGGCTCATAATACGCTGATATTCCAAGTTAACGCGGCTTAAAAGGTCCTCCATCACGGAACGCCAAGCGGCTAAACGTGTTTTTACCTCTTCAAGGGTTTTTTCTCTATTCTCTGCTACCAATTGTGCTTTTTCTTTTAGTTCCAAGTACAGTTTTGAATATGATTCGTATTGGCGCTCAATCTCTTCAGAAACATTAGACAGGGCAGCTAGATGACCATCTGTTAAGCCCATTTCCTCTTGAATTTCACTAGCGCTCTTGAGCACGGCTATGCGTTCTCCTGATTCTTGTGCTTTAGCAACAACAACATCAAGATTTTCTTGAGCTTCTTTTAGCGACTTTTCAAATGCTTTCTGCTCATTAACTGCTCGTTGTACCTTGAAATCTAAGAGGGCAAGATTAACTCGCTTATCTATGGAACCTTTAGAGATCTTATCGGTTGATTCTTCAAGGGCGAATTGCCTTTTTTGGTTTTCTTTAACATGCTGCGTAGCTTTTTTGATTTCTTCTCTGGAGGTTTCTAAAATTTCTTTGAGGTTTTCAATTCGAAGTAATTTAAACTCGTTCTTGTTTACAATTGTTTGGAGAATTTGAGCTTCGCTTATTAGTTGGTCCACAAGCGATACTGTAGATTGATTCTGGGCGATTTCACGTTCTAATATTAAGCGTTCATCAAAGACAGCTTTCATTTCGCCTCTGAGTGTTTGATTTTGGTTCTGTTGATCGTCCAACTCGCTGACTATAGCTTGCCGTTCATCTTCTAGTTTTGCAATTGCCTGCTGGTTTTTGTTATAGTTTGCCTGCAAACTTTTTACGATGTTTTCCCGACGCTCGACTTCTGCCCAAACTAGTTCACGACCTAGGAAACTACGTCTAATTTTTAGTTGCTTCTTTTCTTGAAACTTCTCATATTGCTCTCGCCAGTACTTGAGAGTCTGTTGAGCCTGTTCGAGAAGCTTGCCTACTGAGTCTTCCTGAGTTAAGATACGAGTGAGTTTGGTTTTTGCCTGCACAACATTGTTTCTAAATGGTTCCAATCCTACGGCCTCTTCAACCATACGCAGTTTGTCAACGTTGCTAAGCACACTAAATTGCTCTACCATGTTTTGATGCATTATGATTAGCATGTTGTCTGGGTCGACGCCAAACTTGCCTAGCAACCGCTCAATATCTTGTTTGCTGGCGACTCGGTTTTCAAGTTCGAACCAGTATTTGCCGTCTTTTCGTAATATCCGGGTCAAAAATAGCTGATCTTTGTTGTATTTTGGTTCAGGGCGCCTGTTGCCTTGTTTGGTATTGTTTAAGATTAGAGTTACTCGAGCTTGGTCTTTTCCCCAACGAATTAGGTCGCTGAGTTTACGTGACCGCTCAGTATAAGTCTGACCCAAACCAACGCTTATAGCTAGAAGAAGAGAGGATTTTCCAGCGCCGTTTGGTCCTCCAATTACGTTAACGCCCTGTTTAAAGGGTACTCGGGCGTATTCATAACTCATGAAGTTTTCAACAATAAGTTCTTGAATTAACATTAATGATACTTGCCTATACTTAGAGAGCGTCACATTATGGGAAAGTGTATTATTAAAACAATTCCAGTCCAATTAAGGATATTTCCCACGAAAGAGTCTGTTCTTTTTTTGTTTTAATACAGGTCTGTTACAAATGGGGCAATAGGGATTAGTCGCATTTTTTGAAAAGCAGGAATAGTGAAATCATCGTCAGTAGGAATGTTGCAAATATCGCGCCCAGTATAGTCCAGTCTATTGTCTCGCTATTGTTGGAGCTAGAGATAGGTATCGGTTCTTTATCCTGCTGGGGTTTGGATAATAAGGTGGGTGCTTCAGCTGGAGTTAAAGTGGAACTTGAAGTTGGGGGTTTAGGTGTTGGAGGAATTGTTGTTTTAGGTGTTGGGCTAGTTGTTGAAGTTGGTGTAGATGTTGGGTTTTTTGTTGTCGGGGTGGGGGAAGGCGTCGATGTGTAGGTGGGTGTTTGGTTGGCTGGATTACCTATGGCGTAGATGTTGCCGTCGTATGAAGCTATGTAAACTTTTCCGTTTGCTATTGTAGGAGATGAGAATAGAAAGCCGTCTGTCTGGTATGACCAAATTATAGAGCCATCGTTTGTGTTTAGCGCGAATAAGCGGTTATCAACTGACCCACAATATAAGATGTTGCCTGCAACTGCTGGGGAAGAATAGAAGTAACCAGTGGTTTGACGCGCCGAGTATGGTGAGGTAAAGAACCAGATTTGTTTGCCAGTGGTTGCGTTTAAGGCATAGAAGCCGTTACGTGCACCAAAGTACACGATTCCATTATAAATAGCAGGTGAAGCGTCTTCATGGTCGCTCCCGCTACCGATGTAGGCTTGCCACATTACTTCTCCATCGCTTGCTCTTAGGGCAAAAGCGTACCCTGAGTCTGTGCAAACATAAAGTATGTCTTTGACTATTGCAGGGGAGGAGTAGACTTGGTTGCCCACATGCGATGCCCAGAGCAAAGTGCCATTATCAGAATTTAGTGCATAAACATATCCATCCAATGAACCAACATAGAGAGTACCACTTACAATGCTAGGTGAGGCATAAACTTCAGCGCCTGTCAGATATGACCATTTCAGGCCACCATTACTTGCATTTAATGCGTAAACATAACCTCTGTATGACCCAATGTATACAACGCCATTAACCACGACTGGCGATGATTCGATACCGCTGTCGGTTAAGAATTGCCAGATGATTTCGCCGTTTGTAGCGTTCAATGCTTCCACATACCCGTTGCGGCCATTCCAAGTTACACCGATATAAACAATGCCATCTTCTATTGCTGCTGATGAAACCATGGGTGCCCCTACATCAATTGACCAAATTTGAGAACCTGTTGTGGAGTTTAACGCATAGAAACGGTTGTTTTCTGTGCCTATATAGAGAGTACCTTCAGCTATAGTGGGGGAAGAACGTAAACGGTTAAGACCTGAGGAGCCAGCATAGAACTTCCAGAGAAGTTGACCATTAACAACTGTGGATTGTGAGGCCCCTGTACCTTGTAAGTCATGGCGATACATTGGCCAGTCTCCAATAGTAGTCGTATTTTGGTTTGCTATGTTGTAGGTTACCCCGCCTATGATAGCCTCATCTGCGTATAATGGGATGTCTACAAGTGAAGCCTCTGAGGCTACAGGACTAAATAATAATAAACCTAAAATGGCTAAAATGATTATGCCGCTGGTATGCTTCATGACGCTTATCACCAAAAACAGGTTTTTTCAAATGAAATAAAAGCGTTCTTGTCAAGGTTTATAGACAAAAGTTTAGTCAAGATTTCTGGACTAACTGCTTGTTCGTAGAGTACCCATAAGAGCAGTAAGTTTACAATTCCTACTGGGTAGGTTTAACAATACAAAGTATAGTCAGCGACGTTTCATCGCCTAGTCAGCCGTTTTATGCGGACTGGACTTAGGTGATGCTTACGTTCTGAATGTCGAAGTATCGTTTTGCCAAAAAGCGCAAACGTTCGGCGTTTTTGCCGTTCTTACCTATTGCGACGCCCTTGTCTTTGGGATTGACGGTTATGACAGCCATCTTTTTGCCATCAGTACGTTCACTAACTCGGATTTCGCGGACTGTTGCGGGTTTTAGGGCGTTTTTCATGAATGTTACTGGGTCTTCGCTGTATTCGATGATTTCATGTTTTTTTCCCGTCATGCGTTCGAGGGTGTGGATGTTGCGTCCGCCCTTGCCGATTGCTACGCCTACTTGGCCTTGGTTAACGATGAAGATTGCGCGTTCTTGTTCTTCGTCGATGATGCAGTCTTTAACACTAGCGCCGCTTATGCTTTCAAAGAGAGCTATGTAGCGCATTTCGTCGCAGGTGATTTTTATGCCAGTTGTCAGTTTTTTTCCTCCATTTTTATTTTTTTTATGGTTGTTCGATTATTTTTAGAATTTCTGAATCCCCTGTTTCCCGAATGCTTAATGCGGAGATTATGAACAATTTGCCGCAGACTTCGGCGAGATCCATTGATCCACCTTTATATGTTATAACGGGGACTTTAGAGATTTCTCCATAGTATTCGATCTGTTCTTTTATGTATTTTGGGCAGTTTGAGGCTAAAACTATCATTTTAGCTTTGCCAGTTTTGGCGTTTTGCATTGCAACATTGGCGCCGTAAGATACTTTGCCAGTTTTACATGCTGACGCTAATGCTTTATCTATGTCTATCATGCTTCTGTTTTTCCTCCTTGTTTTTCTTGTCTTTCGAAAGTTGACATGTACAGTTCTACTAAGCCTGTGCCGATTGGTATTGATTGCCCAACTATAACGTTTTCTGTTACTCCAGCCAAAGGATCACTTTCTCCTTTGACGGCGGCTTCAACTATGTTGGGAACTGTGATTTCGAATGCGGCGCGAGCGAGCACGCTGGCTTTTTTGCCGCTGATTCCGTGTCTGCCGATTTGTTGAACATCTCCTGTTGTGGTCATCATGTCTGCTACGAGCATAACGTGGCGTACGTCTACGTCTAAGCCTTGGTCTTCTAGGACACCTTTGGCTTCGTGGACAAGTGCGTTTCTTGATGCTTCAACGCCGAGGGTTTTGGCTATTTCGTGGATGTTGTTGGTTGTTGTTCTTGAAGTATCTACGCCCTCGATTTCTAGGACTTTGGAGAGGTTTGAGCCGTCGGTGCGTATTACCCACTCACCGCTTTCCTCTGTTACGAGGACACGTTTTATGTCTGGGACACCTTTGACTTGTAATCCAGGTGCCTTTGATAACATTCTCTTGATCTGTTCGGCTTTCTTTGGTTTGATTTCAACTGTGCTGTCGGTTACTGTTATAGTGGCGTTCTGGAGTTCAAGTTTGTCTTTAAGTTCATCCATTGTTATGCTGCGATCGTCCATCATCTGCTTGTTTAGTTCAATTATGATTTCTTCTCGGACGGGATCTTCATAGATTGCTGAGGCCAAGTTTTCAACTGAGGTGTAGATGATGTTTCTTGCAACTTCAACTGCCGATTCTTTACTCTTGGCGTGTTCGCCGGTCAGGTAGATGGTCATAATTGGTGTTGATGGGATTCTGCGTGCATCTACAATTTCTATTAGTCGTGGTAAACCTAAGGTTACGTTTTGTTCTTTGACACCTGCATAGTGGAATGTTCTAAGGGTCATCTGAGTGCCGGGTTCACCTATTGATTGTGCGGCAATAATCCCGACGGCTTCGCCTGGTTCCATTAGTGCGCGCTTGTATTGTTCGGCTGTCTGGCTTGTCGCTTTATCTACGCTTTTTGTTGTGAGTTTATTTTTAGCAAAGTTTTGTTTTAGTTGGGTTAATAGTATAGGTGTTATTTGGTCTTCTACAGTTTTGAGTTGTTTCTTGATGTGTTCAGGTGAGGCAGCTGTTCCTTTTTCTTCGCCGATTTTTATTTGATCTATTAGTCTGCTGACGTTTACAGCTTTGCCGTGGTCGCTTTTTGCCGGGTCGACTCCGTCTTCTCCGTAGCGGAATTGGATGATGTCGCCTGCGCTGTCACGGACTGTTGAGTCGTATTCTAAGCGAATGTGTTCGAGTGCGTTGATGAGTCTTCGTTGCATGTAACCGCTTTGTTGTGTACGGACGGCTGTGTCGACTAGACCTTCTCTGCCACCCATAGCGTGGAAGAAGAACTCGATTGCGTCTAAGCCTGTTTGGTATGAGTTGTAGACGAATCCTCTTGCTCTTGGACGAGGGTCGTTTGGTGTGAAGTGGGGTAGGGCGCGTCCTGCGTAGCCTCTTAGGATACGCTTACCTCGGACTGATTGTTGACCAACGCAAGCAGCCATTTGACCGATGTTTAGGCTTGAGCCTCTTGCACCTGTTCTTGTCATGACGATACCTGCGTTTTCTAGTGTGAAGTCGTCGTCGGCTATTTTGCCTGATTCGTCTCTGGCTACTGCAAGTTCGTGCATTACGTAGATTTCGAATGATTCTTCGAGTGTTTGTCCTGGAAGACGTGGGAGTGTTCCATTGTTGTAGTTTTGAATATGTTCATCGATTTTCTTTTGGATACGGTCCATGGTTTTTGCCATGCGGTTGCGTGCTTTGGGTGAGAGGACGAGTTGATCGTAGGTATAGCTGAACCCTCTCATTGAAATGTATAATTTGAATAGGTGAGTTACGTTGTTTAGGAATTGCCTTCCTGCTTTTGTACCGTAGTCTTTGATTATTCTATGGAGTAAGCTCTCAGATTGTTCTGAGCCGATTGAACGTCTATCTATAACACCAGAAACGAGTTGACCGTTCTTAACAACTACATATGCATCATGTTTGCATTCTTCTTCTTCGCATTTGCTGCAGCCTTGGCAAATGTTTGCTTTCAAAGAATAATTGAGTGTTTGTGGCAAGAAGAGACTAAATATTTGTTTGCCTGACCACATGGGTTGTGGTTCTTTGATTTCTGGTTCGGGTAGATCTCCAGTGTAATTGGTTGTGGATAGTAACCTGTCAATTTGACCTCTGGTGAGGTAATTGCCTTTTCTGGTGAAGTAATATGCGCTTGTGATGAAGTCTCTAATGGCGCCGATGATGGGTCCGCCGAATCTAGGTGAGAGAATTTGGTCTTGTACCTGCATGAGTAGGAGTGATTCGGTTCGTGCTTCTTCGCTCTGCGGAACGTGAAGGTTCATTTCGTCGCCGTCAAAATCTGCGTTGTATGGTGGGCATACACAAAGGTGCATTCTAAAGGTTTTGTAGGGCAGGACACGGACGTAGTGTGCCATGATTGACATGCGGTGAAGTGAGGGCTGTCGGTTGAAGATAGCTATGTCGCCGTTCTTTAGGTGTCGTTCGACGACAAAACCTAATTCCACTGCTTCGGCGATTTTTGTCCGGTCCACGACGAATTCTAATCTGATGCGTTTTCCGTCTGGGCGGATGATGTAGAGTGCCCCTGGATAGTTTTCGGGGCCATTCACCACGAGTTTCTTCATTTCCTCTATGTTCCATGCGGTAACCTTTTCTGGGACTGAGAGTCTCATGGCAACGTCTCTTGGTACACCTACCTCGTTAATGTCAAGGTTGGGGTCTGGAGAGATGACAGTACGGGCTGAGAAGTCGACACGTTTGCCTGAGAGGTTGCTTCTAAATCGGCCTTCTTTACCCTTTAGACGTTGTGAGAGAGTTTTTAATGCTCTTCCACTGCGGTGTCTTGCGGGTGGAATGCCTGATGCTTCATTGTTGAAATACGTTGTTACGTGATACTGCAAAAGTTCGGAGAGGTCTTGGATTATTAATGTTGGTGCGCCTGCTTCCATGTTTTCCTTTAGGCGTTGGTTGATTCTGATGATGTCAACTAGTTTGTGAGTTAAGTCGTCTTCTGAACGAATACCTGATTCTAGCGTGATTGAAGGACGCACATAGACTGGTGGAACAGGCAGGACTTGTAGAACCATCCATTCGGGTCTGGCAACTTTGGGATTGAATCCCAAGACTTCTAGGTCTTCGTCGGAGACGCGTTCGAGCCTTTCACGGATCATGCTCGGTGTTAGTGGTTCTGAACCTAGTTCGGTTTGTTCGATGAATTTGGTTGGTTTTTCGAATGTTATTTTGTATTGTGCTGCAGCGCAGTATGGGCATTGTTTGGCTTTGATGTCAGTCATGATTTCTTTATAGACTTCATCAGGGATTGTGCCTAATAGTTGGTTAAAGCGCTCTATTCTTTGGCGGGCTTTTTTGGATGCATCTTCTGATAGAAGGATTCTTCCGCAAGTGCGGCAGGTTGATTTTAAGAGGTCAAAGATGATTTTAGTGAATTCAATGTGTACAATTGGAACGGCTAGTTCGATATGCCCGAAGTGGCCTGGGCACCTGATGGCGGTGTTTCCACATGTCTTGCAGCGTTGTCGGGGTTCGAGGGTACCTAGTCTGCCATCCATTAAGCCTGCGGTGATTGGTGCGCCATCTTCGTCGTAGGTGTCGGGGGTTTGGATTTCTACGACTGATTGTTTTCTGAGGTCTTTTGGCGAGATTAGTCCGAATGATATTTCGTCTACTACTTTGTGGATTAGTTCTTCCTGTTGTGACATGTTAAGCCTTCTCCTTGAGTCTTAATTTTGGTGTAATACACAAACTCTGAAGCTCCTGTAGTAGAAGCTTGAAAGCGTAAGACACGATTACTGGTGCGATTTTGGCTTTTTCGTCGCAGATCTTGCAGACATAGCGCCTTTGTTTCATGTCAAAGTAGGCAATTTGTCCGCAATTTTCGCAGATGTATAGGGTGTATTTGTCTGATTCTTCTAGTAATCTGTCGCGGAGTAGCATTGCAGCGCCGTGTCCGATAAGGCAGTCTCGTTCCATTTCTCCGAATCTAAGACCACCACCGCGAGCGCGACCTTCAGTTGGCTGTCGAGTAAGCATTTGTACTTGACCACGGGCACGAGCATGGATTTTGTCTGCGACCATGTGGTGAAGTTTTTGGTAGTATACTATTCCTACGAAGACGTCAGCGACGAATTTTTCGCCTGAAGCGCCATTGTAGAAGACTTCGCTGCCAGTGTGGCTGAAACCGAGTTTTACTAGGTTTTTGCGTACCTCATCGGGGCCTTCGTTTGAGAATGGTGTTCCGTCGCCTGGTTTGCCTCTGGCGGCTGCTGCTTTGCCTGATAGTGATTCGATGAATTGTCCGATGGTCATTCTTGAGGGGATTGCGTGGGGGTTGATGATTAGGTCTGGGACCATGCCTTCTTCTGTGAATGGCAGGTCTTCTTGTGGGACGATTAGACCAATGACACCTTTTTGGCCGTGGCGTGAGGCGAATTTGTCTCCCAGTTCTGGGACGCGTTGGTCGCGTACTCGGACTTTCACTAGTTGGCTGCCTTCACCTGATTCTGTTACGAATATTCCGTCGACGATGCCTGTTTCGCTTGGGCGCATGTCGACTGATGTGTCTCTCATGCTTGGTCCTTTGACTTCGAATTCTTTGTATTCTTCTAGGAATCTTGGTGGACTGATTCTTCCGATAAGGACGTCTCCGCCGACTACTTGTGATTCGAGGCTGATGATTCCATCTGGTTCGAGTAGGCGGTAGTATTGTTCGCCTCTGTAGCCGCGGGTGCCTGGTTCTGGAACGGTGAATTTGTCTTTTAAGCCTCCGAGGTATTGTCGGCATTCTGCTTCATAGATGCGGTAGAATGTGCTACGCGCGAGACCTCGTTCGATGGAAGCTTTGTTGAATATTATGGCGTCTTCCATGTTGTAGCCTTCGAAGCTGAGCACGGCAACGACGCAGTTTTGTCCAGTTGGGCGTTGTTTGTAGCCCATGACATCCATGTTTTCTGTTTGTACCATTGGTACTTGTGGGTAGTGTAGGATGTGACTTCGTGAGTCGACGCGGTGGTGGAAGTTTGTACCGTAGACGCCTAGGGCTTGTTTTGCCATTGCTGCTTGATATGAGTTACGTGGTGACTGGTTGTGTTCTGGGTAGGGGATTGTTGATGCGCAGATACCAAGGATTGTGAAGGTGGCTATTTCTGCATGGGTGGTTTTTGGTTCAATTGCGTCATAGGATAATGCGATGTAGGCGTTTTCCTCTTCTTCAGCGTCGATGTATTCGACTAAGCCGTTTTTAATTAAATCTTCCCATGTCCATTCGCCTAAACCGATTTTTTCGAAGTGCTTGCTTTGGAGTTTGGGTTCACCGTTTTCTACGATAATGAGTGGGCGTCTGACTCTGCCCTCATCGCAGTTCGCGTGGACTTCTTCGGTTTCGGTTTGTTGTTTGGAGAAGTATGTTATGTTGACTTCTGTGGAGATTTCGCCTGCTCTTCGTTTCTGGCGGAAGGTTTGTACCATTTCTTTGGGATTGTTGCAGTAGCCGATTATGTTTCCGTCGACGAAGACTTTTGCACCATCAACACGAAGTTCACGGGTTGCGTCGTATGCTGGAACTGTACCCATTTCGAAGAGTAATTGGCGAATTCTGTCCGGGTTTACACCTACAGCTATTGAGGCTGATAATGCGAGATTCTTTACGAGACCGCAGTTTGAGCCTTCAGGGGTTTCGTTAGGACAAAGTCTGCCCCAGTGAGTTGGGTGTAAGTCTCTGGCTTCGAAGTTAGGTTGGCTTCTGCTTAGGGGTGATTGGAGCCTTCTTAGGTGGCTTAATGTTGAGATGTAGTTAGTGCGGTCAAGAAGCTGTGTAATTCCGACTCTGCCTCTGCCCCAGTTTCCAGTTGCGAGTGCATGTTGGAAACGTTCGGTGATTATACCGGGGCGGACTGCGGCTGAGACAGTTATGATTGGGCCTTTAACACCGATACGTTCAAGTTGGTATTTGATGTCGCGTGTTAGATTGCGGAATGAGACGCGGAATAGGTCTGCTAGCAATGGGCCTCCGAGTCGTAGACGTTTGTTCTTGAAGTGGTCTTTGTCGTCTGGTTGGCGTCTGCCTGTTTTTAGTTGGATTACAAGTGTTGCCATTTCGCCTAGGAAGATAGCTTTGTCTTTGCGGTTTTTGTCGCTTCTTCCGAGGTGTGGGAGGAAGTTTTTGTCTAGTGCTGTTTCGGCTTTTTGAAGTCGGTATTCTTCAACTTGTCCGTGGGCGACTCGGTTGCCGATGAATAAGACTGCGTCTTGGGGTGTGTCTACGCCGATTGCTTTTTCGAATGATGCTCCGAGTTGACTTTGGGTATCGGGGTCGAGTGAGACTGCTTCTGCGATGTCTTTGTCTTTTTCCATGGTGAGTGCGCGCATGATGACAACGAATGGGATTTCTGTTGGTACTCCTGGCATTGTGACGTAGATTGCGTCGTCTGATTTGAGTTTGAGTTCTATTCTGGCTCTAAAGCCAACTGTTGTTGAGAAGATTTTTGCTTGATAAACCGGGCTGGTTCCTTTTTCATCTATGTCGACGATGACGCGGTTTGGTGCTAGGTCTTCCATTGCGACGATGACGCGTTCGGAACCGTTTACTACGAAGTACCCTCCTGGGTCATCTGGGTCTTCTCCCGCGGCGATGAGTTCTTCGCGGCTAAGTTGAGACAGGAAGCAGAGTTTGCTTTTTAGCATTACAGGGATGTTGCCGATGTACACTAGTTCGGTGTCTTGTTCTCTGCCGTCGATGACTGGAGTCATTTCGAGTGCGATTGGTGCGGAGTACGCTAAGTTTCTTAGGCGTGCTTCCATTGGATAAATTTCATGTTTTGTTCCGTCTACTTCGGTTGCGTACGGACCTGTTATGCGGCTTTGTGGGTCGATGACCCATATTTGGCCGAGTTTGACTTTGTAGGGATTTTCGGGAACCTCGATTGGGATTTCCGCTACTTCGTCCACGACTTCTTGGAGTCCGTGGTCGATAAATTCGTTGTAGCTGTCGAGGTGTTGGCGGACTAGACCTTTTTCGTTGAAGAATGTTTTTAGAAGATAGTGAATGTCTTCTTTTTGGATTTTTTGTGTGGTAGTCAAGTTTTTAGTTCTCCAATAAATTTAAGGTAAAAATGTTACTGTGATTTTTTGTCGATTGTATATTTTTCATGTTATTT
>JAXDAO010000090.1:0-4405 GCA_034679745.1 Bathyarchaeia archaeon | reverse complement strand
TAAGATGCCAATGTACATTAATCCAGACCGGTGCATCGCTTAGGAGCCAACTCAAACCTTGAACTACTCGAAGAGGAAGACAGAAAGTTATTTTCATAAGGTATAGGCCATGAATAAAATCGCCCTAATTCCCTCTGGCATTAGTTCGCTGAGACTTGTAGCTCTGCCCATTTTCCTCTACTACTATAGTTTCAACAACCTCTTGTTTTGCATTATAATTTTCGGTCTCTCTCAAATCACAGACTTAATTGACGGCTATGTAGCAAGAAAACTCAACGTTGCCACCAAAGCAGGCGCCTACTTCGATGCAGTAACAGACTTTGTCTTCATAACAGGCATATTCGCCGCCTTCACCTTCAGCGGTTACTATCCAGCGTGGATTATGGCGATGATTATAGCTTCCTTTGGGCAATTTATCATCTCGAGCTGCTATTCTCAAAAGTTGTATGACCCGCTAGGCAAATACATCGGCAGTGTACTCTACATAGCGATCGGCTTAACATTGCTACTACCAACGCCAATAACATTCACAATCGTAGAAATTGGCTTTCCAACCTTTGCTATAACCTCGTTTATAAGCCGCAGCTTCAGTATCACACTTAACTTCACCACGAAGTTTTGCTTCAAGAAATCAATCTTCAACAAAGGGCACAGCACATAACTAAATACTGCCTTGCCCCCTTTTCTTTAAGGTGCCAAATTGACCAGACACAAAGGGTTACCTGAGAAAATTCGTGTTTCAATAGGCACCGCTATAATAGTTGGACTCGTTAATGGCAAATTGGATGTAGCACCAACCACAGCTTACCTTATGACTTACCGCGATGGCAAATGTAGCGCGAACTGCGGCTTCTGCCCTCAAGCCAGAGAAAGCAAGAGCAGCAACATTCTCCTTTCAAGGGTCACTTGGCCATCTTTTCCTATTGAAGAAGCAGTATCCGCACTCCATTATGCTTTGAAGCAAAAAAAGATACGGCGAGTCTGCATTCAAGCCCTAAATTACCCCTTGGTCTTTGGGCATCTTGAAGAACTTGTAAGGGAAATCAAGGAACAGTCTACTGTAGCAGTTTCAGTTTCCTGCCAACCTCGAAACAGGGAAAATATGGAACAGTTGAAGCGTGCGGGCGTTGATAGGCTAGGGATTGCGCTGGATGCAGCAACTGAAAGATTGTTCAACAAAGTAAAGGGTAAAGAAACTGGGAACACTTACACTTGGGAAAACCAGATTAGCCTACTGAAAGAGGCAAGAGTAATTTTTAAGGGCGACAACATCAGCACTCACCTTATTGTTGGTTTGGGGGAAACTGAAAAGGAAGCTGTTGAAATCGTCCAAAGATGCGTTGTCGTGGGCGTTTTGCCGGCTCTTTTTGCGTTCACTCCTATTCGAGGGACAGCTCTTGAGCACCATTTGCCGCCCAAAGTTGAGTCTTATAGACGTGTGCAGCTTGCCAGATACCTAATTGTAACGGGTAAAATAAAGATGCAAGACATTACCTTTAATGATAGCTGTGAAATCACCGACTTTGGATTATCCAAAGACTCCTTGATGCCAATAATTGAGAGTACACTTCCCTTCCGCACCTCTGGTTGCCCTCATTGCAATCGACCCTTCTACAATGAGAAACCAAGTGGACCTATCTACAACTATTCAATTAAACCAAATGAAAATGAAATTAAGAAAATAATAAAGCAACTATGTTATTAGTTGATCAGCAGTTTGCTGGCCTTGCTTCTTTGGGATTTTGGATAACTTCGGTCTTTGCCGCGTAACTTGTTCGACTAAGTGCCAAAACTCATCCATGGTGTAACCTTTGAGTAAATCTTTCATAAGCTTCTTTACTTGGTAATAAGTCATCTGAGCTTCACCCTTGTCGAGACTTTCTTGTGGACCTTTAATCCGTCTGAAGAGCTCATCCATTTGCCTCGGTGACGCTCTGATACTAGCTTTCTCAAGAAGCTTTTGGATAAGGGTTTGTCCAGTATTTCTACCAATGAAGATCATGGTTTCCCTCCCGACAATTTCAGGCGGGAAAGGCTCGAAGACAAGAGGTTGTGACATCATTTCTTCCACTTCTTCTTCGACTTCATGGGTGAATATGTTCTCTCCGATTATGGGTTTATGGAATTGGATGGGCATTGCAAATGCTTTTTCAGCGGTTTGTGCAATCCGATAGATTTTTCCCATATCTATGCCTGTATCTATGTTATAGAGAAGTTCGGCAGCTGTGACTACTTCTTCAAAAGGAGCTATACCCGCTCGCTCGCCAAAACCAGCGATACAGGTATGTAGGTATGAAACCCCTTCTTCCATGGCTGCTAAGGTATTCGCTGATGCTAAACCGAAGTCGTTGTGGCAGTGAATTGAGAGCTCGGCTTTCTTCTTTACTGCTTCTGACAAACCGTCGCGTACGTGAGAAATTAGATAACGCATTGAAAGAGGTCTTATGAAGCCGACACTATCGGCTATAGCTAAACGGATTGCACCTGCGTTAGCTGCCGCTTCAAAAACTTGGATTATATCTTCTAATGGGGTTCGTGTGCCATCCATAAGAGTAAAACTAACATTAGTTCCGTGCTTCTTCGCATAGTCGATACACTCAACAATCCGCTGGAGTAGTTGCTCCTTAGTCGATTTTAGCTTATATTGAACATTTAATCCATTAATTGGAGCTTCAAGGGTGATTTGTTTGATTCCACATTCCAAGCAGGCGTTTATGCTGTTTCTCGTGGGTTCTGCTGAAGCGGTGAGCTTGGCATGATTAAAGCTTTCATTAACAATACGCTTAACAGTGCGTTTTTCATCTTCTGATAACCCTGGAAACCCAACGTTGATTACAGAAATTCCTGCTTCATCCATTAATTTTGCAAGTCTAACCTGCTCAACGTAAGTCAAGTAAACGGTAGGTGCCTTTAGGCCTTCACGGAAGGTCTCATCCCAGATGAACACTCTATCAGGAAGTTTGGGCGGCAGATTTTTCCGCAGGCGGTTATAGTTAGCAATTAGTCCCTGGGCTTCTAGCTTTTTGAATATAGTCTTCCGCATTTAGTCACAATCCAACAATACGAGGACAATAATGTTTTATTTGCCGCTTCTTATATAAAACTGCATCTATTCAGTTCTAAATAGCAAGACTAATGATTCTTGATTAAAACAAAAAATACAAAAGTTTCTTAAGCGCAAAAGTAACAATCTACTACGTGCTAAGGGGAAAAATTCATGAGCAGCCTCAAAACCACCATCGAGAAAATTAAGAGCCTGGAAGCTGAAAAGAAGAACCTTGAAATGGAAATCGAAGGACTCAAAAAGATGGCAGATGAAAAAGCCAATGTATTGGAACACGAAGTCGGTGCCCTGCGTGATGAAGTTAAGTCGCTTAAAGTACTTATGGGTCAACCTGAGGTTACCCCGAAGAAGATTCAAGCATAGAATTTTTTATCTTTCATTTAGTTTTAGTGTTTACACGTTCTGGTTAACATAAAATAAATACTGTTTTAAGGAAGAAATTATTGATTGTAACTATCTGCAGATGATCTGGTCGATAAGTTATTTACAGCTTGAGCTAACGCATTACAGGCAGTTTGTCTAGCAAGAATAGATATATCGTTTTCTAGCCTTTCAAGTTCAGTATGCAGGCGATCTGATACTTCGTTTAATTCCTGTTTAAGTTTAGTATGATTGTCATGAAGTTTGTCTTGTTCTGCCGCAAAGTTTTGAGCTGCAGTTTCCAACTCATTTTTAGCTGCAGCCAAGTTCTGGTTAGTTTGAGCGAGCTTTTCTGCTGCTCGTTTCTTGTCACCAAATTTAAAAAAGCCGAACTTGGTTTGCTGCTGAAGGGCTATATCATCTTCTAACTCACGGATTTTTCCATTTAACCTTTGAAGTTCAGAGTTCCGTTTATTGCTAAGCTCACGTGTTTTCCTGGAATACTCTTTGTCAGCATCAATAATTTTGTTATTGTTGTCAGTTAAGGCTTTTGACTCCACTGTTAGACTTGATTCTATAAGTTTATTTTCTTCTAGGGCACCCTGGACTTGTTTGAAAATCTCTATCCTCTCTCTTTGGAATTGTTCATCAGCTTTTATTACAGGGTTGGTTTCAAATTCTGTAACGACTTGTCTCAAGTTTACAATCCAATCATCAAAATACTGGCTAAACGGTGATAGCGCAAAGACTTGGTTTCCGAGCCTGTTTAATGCACTAAGAGTTTTTTCAGTAATCTGTTTTGGAGAAAATTGTGGAGTTTCTTCGAAGTACTTTGAGTCCAGGCGTTTTTTCTTTTCTTTGGCCTTTTTTTCGTGAGCACTTTTTGAAAATTGCTTACTGGTACCTTTTCTTCCTACTTGTCCTCTGAAAGTCATAGTAAATTTAGTGGTAAAAAGAATTATTTAAGATTGGCATTTTCTA
>JAXDAO010000089.1:0-2547 GCA_034679745.1 Bathyarchaeia archaeon | reverse complement strand
GGGTACTTCTTAGATGAAGACATAGCTGAGGATGAAGCTCAAAGAATCTTTAGCCAAATTACAAATTACCTATTAAGCTTCGCTAAAAAACATCAAATAATTATACTTGCCACTTATCTGCCTCATCCCCAAACTAAAAGAAACACATTGCTTCATGCATCAAATTATTCAAAGGCAAATGTAGTACTCGCTCTTAGAAAAACAGGTCACGCAAGGCAATTTGTTTTAGAAAAGCATCCAACCATATCGAATGGGCTCAGAGAAGTTCCATTTGAAGATTTAACTTTAGACAATTTTTTGGAGGTTAGTGCGTAGTGGGGAAAACTGTTGAATCATACCGCATAGCGTTAGAGTCTGAAATTGGTAGATGGAATGGGTTTGCCAGAGCATTGCGCATCGAGGAACAAGTGGCCTTTAGAGCTTTGATGGATGCTTGTCGAAGTTACGCTTCAGCAGCAGGCAACGCTACTCGCCCAATTCTGTTTGAGCCTATGATGCTCTCAATCTTGCTCAGCCAGCAAATGAGCATCCAGAAGCTGCAGAAGGAATTAAATGAACTCAAACAGCAGCCAAACCCCCAGCTGTGACAAGATTCGAGGCTGGATCTTTGATGTCTACCCTGCTGGCGAAGGCGAGATCGTTGTCTGGGTAATTAGCGAATCAGGCGAACGCATCCGACTCATAGACAAGTTCCAACCAAAAATTTACGTTTCGGGCGCCAAGGCAGAGCTCGAAATACTGGTAAGTAAACTCTATAAAAGCTGGGAAATTCTCTATTGGTGCTTCAACCAAAAATACGCCAAACCCACAGACGACAAAAAAAGTCCTGTATTGCAGTTAACTCTAAAGGATTATCGGAAAGCGCCTCTTTTGATGCGTGAAATCTTGCAGATGGGGGATTATTCAAAGTATGATGTTCACGATGCTGACTTGCATACTGACCGGGCATACTTGTTTAGCAAAGACCTATTTCCACTTGCGTTTGTTGAAATTACTAAGCAAGGATCAACTCTTAGCTATGCATTAAAAGATGACGTAACTAGCACAGACTACATTTTGCCGCAGTTTAGAGTGATGAAGCTTGAAGTTGACATAGCTAAGAGCGGCAAAATTGCACAATTCAAAGACCCCATAGAAAAAATCAGGTTAACACAAAAAGAGCACCAAATAACTATAGACTCAAAAGACGAAGCAGAAACCATCCTAAAACTCGTTGACGTAGTAGAGGATCTTAATCCAGATTTCATAATGACCTATGGCGGCGACAGCTACCTTTTTCCATACTTGGTTGAACGCGCATCTCAAAACAAAATCCTAAACTGTCTAATGCTTAGCCGCGACCCAGTGGCACTAACCTGCAAAGTTGCCTCGGGGAAGACTTTCTTTTCTTATGGAAGAACATTCTACAAAGCCACCGCGCAAAGGTTGTACGGGCGCATCCATGTTGACCAATCAAACACGTTTGTGCTCTCGGAAGCAGATTTTGACGGTTTAATCGAGGTTGCAAGAACATGCCGCTCTCCACTACACACTTCTGCCCGCAACTCCATAGGATCCTCTATGACTTCATTACAACTATACCAAGCAATTAAAGACGACATACTCATTCCACGCAACAAAAGCATTCCTGAAGCCTTCAAATCAGCCTATGAACTCCTCGTTGCAGACCGGGGCGGCTTTGTTTTTGAACCCAGAGTCGGAGCCCATGACAGTGTCGGTGAAGTGGATTTTAGCAGCATGTACGCTATGATCATGGCAAACAACAACATTTCAGCTGAAACTGTACTCTGCAAGTGTTGCCCCGACTCGCCTACTCGCATACCGGAACTAAACTTTCATATCTGCACCAAACGAAGAGGCATAGTTCCAAAAACTGTAAAGCTGGTTGTCGATAAACGGCTATACTATAAACGGATGAAAGATGAATCGCCAGATCCGCAGCTTCGAGAAGTTTATGATAAGAGGCAGACAGCGCTTAAATGGATTTTAGTGACGTGTTTTGGGTATCTTGGCTACAAAAATGCTAAATTCGGAACAATAGATGGGCACATTGGAGTCTGCGCGTTTGGAAGAGAAGCGCTTCTTAATGCTGCTCATTTAGCTGAAAATAACGGTTTTAGTGTGATTCATGGTATTGTGGATTCTTTGTGGCTCAAAAAACAAAACGCCTCTGCAGAAGATTTCGAAGAGTTGTGCAAGAAAATTATTGAGAAAACCAAGATTCCCATAAACTTTGAAGGTTGCTACAAATGGATAGTGTTTTTGCCCTCCAAAATGCATCCTAACGTTGGCGTGTTGAACCGTTACTATGGGGTTATGGACAACGGGAAAGTCAAAGTTCGGGGCATAGAAATCCGACGTAGAGACACATCGAAGTTTGTTTTAGATGCCCAAACAGAAATGATCAAAGTTTTATCAGAGGCACAAAACGTTGCGGAACTCTACAAAAAAATACCTGCAGCTATTGACGTTGTTGGAGTTTATCGTGAGAAGTTAATCAACGATGAGGTTGAGGTTTGGGATCTTGTTATTAATAAGCGCTTGAGT
>JAXDAO010000088.1:0-2548 GCA_034679745.1 Bathyarchaeia archaeon | reverse complement strand
TACAATTTCTTGATACACTTTAGCAATACTGACTTTACCTTCTCGGAGCTTCTGTTTCTCATCTTCGCTTGCTTTTTCTATAATTTTTTTGCCTCGCTCGAAAGTCCGTGTTGAAACGCCGGCTTTTTTAGCAACAATTTCTGTCGCCTTTGCTTTTACCATTGTCTCTGCCTGTGTTTCATCTGACGCTAATCCCAGCTGCAGATCACGGCCATTCTTGCCACCTTTTGATTGCCTCTTTTTCGCCAAGGCCTTTTCTATTTCAAGAAGCGGTACAGCTAGTTCCACAAGTTGAAAGTTGTTTAGATGACGTCGCCTCAGGTTAGCCTCTATAACGAACTTTTTTTCTAAAAGTTTGTCGTCAAATTTTCTAACTTCGAAGTCTGGTTCTAATCCCAGTTCGACGCAGGCTCGGAAACGGTGATGCCCATCTAAAACTTCCAAGTCTTCGTTAACTATGATAGGGTAGTGCTGTCCCTCGGTTTGTATGGATATTTTTAGTTCGGCAAATTCCTCTTCAGACATTCTTGGCAAGAGATTGTCGTATTCCGGGTTTAAACGCAGGCTCATCTGAGTACCGCTTTCTCTTTTGTATGTATTATTATTTAAGGCTGAAGGCTATATACGAACATAAGATCAATTAAAGCGTGCGTAATTTATGACACCACAAGTATTATTAGACGCCGCGCACCTAAATTCTAAATCAGTAATCATAATCTCATCATCGCGAGAGTAACTCGCATGTGCGATTAACATAATCAAATAAACATAAAACTTACAAACAGGAGTTGCACACTTACGGGAGCATCCCAAACCTTTACGATAAAGTACGTTGTACATGCCAAATTTGATATTGAAGGTGTTGTTGAAAAACCCGATGTCATCGGCGCAGTTTTCGGGCAAACAGAGGGACTTTTCGGTCCTGAACTCGACCTCAGAGAACTCCAGAAAACCGGTCGCATTGGCAGAATAGAAATAGACCTCCATTCTAAAAACGACCGTACAAACGGCTCTATAACCATACCCACGAGCTTAGACCGCGTTTCTACAGCCCTCATCGCCGCAAGCGTTGAGAGCATAAACCGTGTCGGTCCATGCTCTGCTAAAGTTAACCTCGAACGCATAGAAGACATACGAGAAGCACGTAGAAAAATCATCATTGACAGGGCAAAAGAGATCCTTCATCGATGGAACATTGAATCCATGCCAAGTGTTGATGAAGTATACAAAGAAATTAGTGACACAATGAAAGTAGGCAAGGTAGAAAAGTATGGTCCTGAAGACTTGCCAGCAGGACCAGGCCTAGAAGGATCAAAAGACATCATAGTTGTCGAAGGCAGAGCAGACATTATAAACCTGATGCGCTGCGGAATATTCAACACCGTAGCGCTTGAAGGGGCAAAAGTTCCTGATTCAATCAAGAAAATTACTAAAGAAAGAAATGCAACGGCTCTTCTTGATGGTGATCGCGGCGGTGACTTAATCCAAAAAGAACTATTACAAGTAACGAATGTAAAATTCATTGGCAGAGCACCAAGAGGCAAAGAAATAGAAGAATGCAACTGCAAAGAAATCACCGAAGCACTCGAAGGTCGTGTGCCAGTCAGTGAAATCATAAGCGGCAGCAAACCGGCTCCTGCACCAAAAAAACCGGTACCAGTACCTGAACGTCGAAAAGTAGAAGTCCCAGACACCATAACTCAGGCAGCCAAAGCCCTAGTCGGCACTTTAGAGGCAGTTTTACTAAATGAAAAACTCGAATTAATTGAGCGCTTACCAGTGAGTCAACTTGCTGAGAAGCTTCAGCAGGCAACAGGCGTAGACACAATCGTCTTTGATGGCATAATTACACAGCGTATCGTAGACATCGCAGGCGACAAAAATATCAAACAAATAGTTGCGTCACGCATATCCGAAGCAGTAAAACCAGCGCTTAACGTAGAACTCATCACTTTCCAGATGGCCATACCGCCGTCCTAAAAAAAGTCAGTTAGACTTTTTACTTCTTTTGTTTCTCTTTTAAGCAGATCCTGTTCTGTTACGTTAAAGGATTCGAGTATACGTGCCGCGGCAGGTACTACTTGTTTAGTTATATAATAGTCAATGTCGATTTCGGATAAAGTCGCAAAGATGTATGGTTTAACTCGATTGTATAATCTTCCTTTCCCTGTAAGGATCACATACCCGATTTTATCTCCAGTCGTTAAGGACCAGCCTTTCTCTTTCAGGAATCTTGCTGCTTCAACATGTGGTGCTTTGATAGCGTACTGATCTGGAGGTTTGGTTAACGTTTTCCAGATAATGAGGTCGTCTTTATGCACCTTTTTGCCGCGTAAGTCAGCGACCACTGATTTTACATAGTCAACAGCTTTCTTGGGTGACTGCTCCTTTAGTATGATTTCAAGCACGTGTTCTTGAACTTGTTTTGCGATCTTTGCCCAGTCACCACGAATAACTTCTAAACCCACAATATCCAAACTGCCATCCTGTCGTTGCCCTGCGTAGCGTTTTTTGGCTTCGGTGAAAAAGATTCGCTTATATATTTCTC